>JAGRAB010000070.1 GCA_020435085.1 Bdellovibrionales bacterium
TGACACGACGATGTCTACGCCGATAAAAAACATCTTCAATCTCTGGCATAAGAGTGGTTTTTAACTTCTGAATATTTTCTGCATTAAAAGCTTCTAACTCAGCGACACGCTTCCAGGTAGAGAGCCCTGGGTGCCAAGCAAAATCAAACTCAAACACCACTTTTTGTTGCAACATTTTGATGATATCTGTAAATGCAAAAGGGCCAAATTTATTTTCCCCTTTTAGTATGTACCATTCTGTCACCAAATGATCTGCCATTGGCTCAGAATGACCAGCCTTTACTTGTACTTGCTGAACTGCCTGTTGCACCTCTTTATCTGGCACAGGAGAATTTTGAGCCACTTTTGGTGGTGCTTTGGGTTTAAAATCTTTGAGTTTTTCTGCTAATGGAGCAAATTCCATTAATAAAACCCAATCTGATTTACTTTCATCATAAATAAAATCCATGAGCGTAAACTCAGATGCCTTTACTTTTTCGAGAATCTCAGGAAGCCCAAATGGCCCCAATTGTTCTCCGTTATGAGAAATATGATATTGACTCATGGCCAACCTTTCTAAATTCTTTCTCCGCACCGCCTATTTTGATAAAAGACCGTGCAATTTTCCCACAGATATTATGTAGTAAAATCGGTTAAACGCGCTCCAGACTTGAGCTTTACGGGGCCATTCAATATTTCAAAATAAGACAATGTCTCAGCGTGAGTCTCTCAGTATGAGAAAGTTTCATTTTCGTGACCTTTTCGCTACACAGTAGACAACTATTTTAAAACAATGTTAAAAAGTTAAACCATTTTATTAACTTCCTCAGCTTTTAGGAGCGTAACGTCTTGAGACAGGTATGGAAAAAGTAAATAATTTCGTTTTAGATAATGTATTAAATCGTGCCAAAGCATGCCTTGCTTCAAAACAAACTTGCACTTTTATTTTTGATTTAGACTCCACTTTATTTTGCGTGAGCCCGAGAACGGAAAAAATTCTTAAAAATTTCGCCAATCAAAATCATATTAAAACAAAATATCCAGATGCTGCTCATAAAATGAGAAGCCTTTCTGCCACCCCTAATGACTGGGGAATAAAAACGATTCTTAATAGGCATGATATTAAAGAAACTCTCGGTTTTTTTGAAGCTGTCCGAGAGTATTGGATCGAGCAGTTTTTTTCAAATCACCATCTCAATGAAGATACCCCTTATCCAGGGGCTATCGAATTTGTAAAATATGCGAGTGATTTAGGTATTGAAATTCAGTATCTCACAGGCCGAGATCGTATCCGCATGGAAACAGGAACGCTCACGTCTCTGGCTCAGTATGGACTCCCCCTCAAAAAATCTTCTTTTTTAAATATGAAACCTGATAAATCTTATGACGACTCTGATTATAAAGTGGATTTTTTTAAACATTACTCTGGCGATCTTTCTCACTGTTGGTTTTTTGAAAACGAGCCATTTATTATTCATCAAGTAAAAAGAACTGTTCCAGAGTTAAATATTATTTTTATGAACAGTGTTCACTCCGGAAGAGCAAACCCTCCCCCGGAAATCCCTCACATTCACTTTGAATGGAATTTTACAAGAGATTAAAGGGCTCCCGCTCCTTTGCCATAAAGTGGAGAGCTGGGCTTTAAATGCAAATCGTACTGCCCATTGGTCACATCAAACTTCACAAAGTGATTTTGTGGATTAGTCACAGAATAGTTGTTTTGATCGACCGTATAGAGCTTATTATCAATTTTGGTGGCAATATTATTTTTCACAACAATATTCTTAGGAGGTACACCTTGCTTAGAGTTAAAAGCTCCTATCCAAAGACTTTTTCCACTTGTTGTTAAGACCGTATTATTTTCTATCACGGCCCCATCAACTCCATACATAGAAATTCCATGCCACGCGCCTACAAGGAGAATATTTTTTCTGATTGTTACATCTTTAAAAAGGCCATCAAAAATGGAAATTCCTTGATAATCTGTCAAAAAAAGACGAGTACTTGAGGTGCGGTCCAAGATGTAATTTCCCTCAATAAGGATATTTTGATAAAATCCTCCATCCAATTTAAAACCTTGAATTCCATCATCATGATTAGGGTCTCCATCAGCCACCGAAGCATAGCCATCAATAAATTTGTTATTTCTAATAATTAAATCTGAAGAGTTCATTCTTGCTGAGTCGCCAGAAAACTCTCTTAAATCATTGGAGTCTAAGAGTTGACTACCACTATTCGCAGGATAATTCAGCCCTGAATAACCTACACCAAACCCGTGGCGCACGTACCGAACCTTGTTTCTCAATAGAGTTCCACAGTAAGTTCCTATTATGCTCATTCCATTTGAGATGTTTTGCCACTCAGTAATTGTAAGGTTAGAGTGGGTTG
>JAGRAB010000071.1 GCA_020435085.1 Bdellovibrionales bacterium
AATTTTGAGTTCAGCACAGATGGAGTCTTATGAGGCGTGGCCTTAGTCACGTCGAATGAGGCGACAGCGAGCACAACTCAAAATTATGAGAGATTGAGCTCGGAGTAGCATGATGAATTTTCCACAGCCCCTAGTCTTCCAAGCCCTCATCATCAGAATCTTCTGAAGACCCCTCGTTTGTTTCTTTAAGGTCTTCATTAAAAAGCTCGTTATAAACTTCTTTTTCAATCTCTCGCTTGTTGAATTTTCTTTGAGCAAAGGTGGCTGATTTTGTTATTTTTAGGTCATCCTCATCACGCCCACCTGGATAAAGATGTTTTCTTGCAGCTTCTTGAATCATCAACTCTTGCTCAGAAAGCTCTTCGTTTGATGTTTCAGCAACAGCCTTTGTGAATACCGAAAATAGAAAAACCATGGCTAGTAGAACTCCCAAAACTTTCATTTTTCCTCCTCAAGGCTTTGTGTGAAGTTAAAACTCCACAGAAGTCATGTTACCCATATCACCCTTAAGACTCAAAGCCTTCTGTGCCGAGACATAGGAATTTGTGCTCGTACCTGACGAAGGGCAGAGCAATCAAGGGTGAGATTCGCCACTTGCCAGTTTTTTGTCTCCATATCAATGAGAACTCGCCCCCAAGGATCGACCACAAGACTATGCCCATAGGTCTCTCGTTTTTGCTCATGGGTACCTAAGTGCGTCCCCGCTTGGGCTGCAGCAACAACAAAAGCCTGGCTTTCTATGGCCCTTGCTCGCAAAAGCACATGCCAATGGGCACTTCCAGTAGGAACCAAAAAAGCTGCCGGAACTGCAATAATATCTACCTCTTGCTTTGCATAAATTTGATAAAGCTCAGAAAATCTAAGATCATAACAAATCGAAAGCCCTAACTTCCAACCACATATGTCTATAACTTTTGGTGTCGAACCATGAATGAACTGATCTGATTCCCGCACAGGTTTGTGCCCTTCTACATCGACATCGAATAAATGAATCTTACTGTAGACATCTTCCACTTGTCCTGAAGGCTTCACCCATACAGTGGCATTTTTGACGCCACCACCATTTGCACTCACAGGGTTTGCACCAAATAAAAGATGACACTGTCTTTGAGATGACCACTCTCGAAAAGGTTCATAAATGGAGTCGGTATTTTGAAAATGATAAGTTGGGCTTTTTTCACCCAATTTCATGTAAAGAGAGTTTTCTGGAAGAAAAACAACTTGAGTTTCAGAAGGAACTTTTTCTAAAAGCTTTAAAATATTTTTTTGATTTTCAGAAGGATGATCGGTAGAACAAAGTTGAAGAACTGAAATATTTAAAGTCGATGTGTGACTCATTCCTCAGAATTAGCTTCAGCTGTGATTTTAGAATCAGAAATAGCTCGGCAACTCCAAGCCGCTCCTTCAAGATTATTTTTTACATTTTCTACAAATCGATTACAGGTTTCTTGCTGAGTGCCATATCCAATAATTTTATCAATACCCGCCTTGGTGTACTTAGCTTGACACCCTTCTGAAGAGGTTTCAACACGAATCGTTCGAACAACAGATTTGTTTTTACAAAGAATATACTTTTCAGGCTGTATTTCTTTTTCTGTGGCAGCATTGGTCTCTGTTGCAAAAACAGTGACCATTGTTAAAATCATGAGTCCCCATCGCATGAGATCTAGGCCGTTTTAGAAGATTTTTTCTTTGCTTTTGATTTCTTCTCAGGAGCTTGTTCAATCAGCTTCACATTAGAATAATCAATAAGCACTTCAAGCTCTTTAAGACCATCTTTTTTATCAAAGTGAGTTTGAACTCGAACACCTTGAACACGAACTTTTAAAGTGTTTGGCTCAACATCAAGAACAGTCCCTTGTTTTCCACGATCAGCTCCTGAAATGACTTCCACACGAGCCCCTTTTTTAATTTTCAACTTTTTCATGCCTTGGCTCCTTGATTTTTCTCACCAGAACGCAGTTTACGCTTCATACGAGTCTTAATTGTCATGGCTCGTTTTGAAAGCTTTTCCTCAGGTTGATTCATGATAAAGTTATCAAAGCCCCCTGCGTGCTCCATATCTCGGATCGTCGCCGTGGCCATTTTAAGATTCACCATTTCATTAAGGACTCGGCTAAATACACGTTTTTGCTGAACATTTATAAAAGCACGTGACTTTGTCTTAATGTTTGAGTGGCTCACTAAATTTTTAACAACTGGGCCCTTCCCAGTGAGTTCACAACGAGGCATAGTCGACTCCTGAAGCTCGATATTCGATAAAAAATAAGCTATATGTAAAAAGAGGCTTGTTGGCAACCGAAATTTGTCGTATACCAGCCTTATTTTAAGAAGGATATAATTTATGCTAAAGAAATCTTCTGTTCGATCCAAATATCGCCCTGAATTTCCTGGGGATTTTAACTTTGACTACAAAGACCCTGTGACTCTTTTTAGATTCATTATGGAGGGTGGAAAAATTATCCCCTCTCGCATTAGCAAGCTTTCAATGAATCAGCAAAAAAAGGTGGCTTCTGCCGTAAAAAAAGCGCGAAGCTTGGCATTACTTCCTATTGGATCTGAAGCTTACGATAAATTTGATAAGCCAGAACCTGTTTCTCCAAAGCCTTTTGAAATTTAATTTCTATTGAAATTTTTGGTAAAAAGCCAAGCCTCTCAAGCTTGGCTTTTTTTTTGGAGTCGCCCAACCCACCAGGCACGAAGCCCATCTATGACTAGCCCTAGTAGTAGGACTCGATAGAAATACATCGAGTAAAGATGAAACTCTGGCCCTGATATTCCCCACACTTCTAACTGTGAAAAATGTAAATCTGGATGCTGCCAACGCACAACCAACATGGGGATGGAAATCCCAAAAAGATGAATAAGAGATGTGTAAAACGTCAGCCAGGTATAAGGGGACTTTGCTTTTAGTGAAGCCCTTAAAAGATAACCTCCAACAATAAGAAAGCCAGCCCCCGCGACGGCTCCCGCCAGAAGCCTTGAAGATATCATTGAAAAAGAAAGCCCTGCCAGAGCTCCTCCAATAATGGCAATAATAAAACCAATAATACAATCTCTCAGTCGGATAGGAACCTCCAATGCCTTGTCCGATTTTCGTCCGGACAAAGGCTACTCCCTTGTCCTAGAGAGGGCAATGAGAATGCCCCTCTATTGCATTGAATTCGAAAAAAACATTAAACCAGGGGGATATAATTCCATGCTTCAAAAAATCATTCCAGTTCCATCAAAAGCAGAAATTTTAGATATGACAACAAAGCATTTATTGATTCGACAGCTCAAAGATTATGGTCTTGATCCTAATGAATGGCAGTTTGACTCTTTAAAACTAGAGCTCACAAACCATATGGGTCATGCGGAACTCTTTCACCGACGAGATAAAAACTTACGCCTTCGAGGAACTGTCATATCTATCAAAAACCGTTTTGCAAAATCATTGTTTTGGCAGTGGCATGACTTAGCTTGGGATATTTAAAGGTACTGTGAACAGTTCACTGATAAAATAGACTTCTCCCAAATGCTTTTACGATCAAGAGCAGATGCCCCTGGGTAATTGCGCATAATTTCTTCTTGAAAGCTATTCCATGCAGAGGTGCCATAACTTAACTGGAGGGTTCGCTTTAAATCACAAAAAAGAGAAAGATCTGCAGGGGTCAACCAATTAAATTTTTCATAGTAGGTCTCTGGAGGTTTTTCTCCCCAAGCTAGTTGAGCTAAAAGGAGAACCGTATCCCAAAGAGCCTTCTTATAAGCTGTCACACCAGACAGTGTATCTAAACACTCATCAGGAACAGCTCTAACATCTACTAAAAGTTTCTTCATTTTCATAAAATATTCGAAACAACCACCCGGGCTATTTGAGATTTTACACATATTAATGAGTTTGATTTGTTGAGGTGTTTTTTCTGACTTGTTTTCTGGATGTGTGTATAAAAAACCTTGCTGTCCTTTTTTAAAAACTTCCATTTGTGCATCACAAAGGGTGT
>JAGRAB010000072.1 GCA_020435085.1 Bdellovibrionales bacterium
CATTCAACCTACTTATTTAAAAATTTAAAGTATTTTGCTTCAATAACATCCATTTCCATAGGTTCTCCAGTTTCTTCATCTTTAATTTCCTCTGGAGCATCAACGCCTTGGTCAGAAAACTCTTTCCCTCTTTTAAAAAGAATCATTTTTTCATTTCCAGAGTCTTCACTATAATAGGGAACATAAAAACTCTCGACAGTTGCATTTTCAGGAAGAAACCCTGCCACCATATTAATCTGATCAACAATCACTTTTGGGCAGTTTCTATATGTGATACTTGATCCAGAAGGTAATGTGCGAATCCATTTGATCCACTCACGTATGCCACAAGAGTTAATTGAACTGACTTTGTCTAAATCAAGAACAATTTCTGCTCCATCCACTTGAATGTTAGAAAAAACAGCATCTTCATCGACACTTCCTGTAAATGACAAGACAACTGTTCCACTTTCACTTGTCTGATCGACTTTAAATTGACTCATTTTTGACCTCCATCAATTTCAAAAAAATGCATGTTTTTAGCAATACTTTCACGACGGCGACTACTCATATTTATTGGCAATGAGCAGCACACCACAGTGGCTTGATTTTTTTGTACTCCCACATAATAACTCGCTGATGAGTTGTAAACCATATAGCTTCCTATCCCTGCACCACCAGTTCCCATTTTCATCATACTTGCAACACCATTACGATAACATTTAAGAATACGCTTCAACAACTTTGTAAGTAATAAAGATCCATAAGGATCTTTACACCCAATAACTAAATTATTATCTTTAACAGCAGCAAATATATGACCAAAATCCCCAGGGTGCATTTGAGCAGACAAGTCTGTTCTATCTATCAACACCTGCGAACCCTCTCGAGTATTAATATAGGGTGCATTGTAAATTGCATTGGTGAATAGCTCATCTGCAATGACTTTAATATCTGAGATGAGTGTCTCTGCTTTTATGTGTTGTCTTAAAAACTCATCTAACTGATGCAGAGTTTGACTTTTTTCAGAAGCTTTTGAAAATTGAATATTCCATGTAATTAATTTCTTCTCTTCTTTTTGGGAGGCATGAAGTGGATTCAAAATTGTTGACACAGGATACTTTATAAATTCTTTTGGAGAAATCAACATACTTGCTGATGTATTCATTTCTCTTTCTATTTGTAAATTACTGAATTGGCAAATCTGACTCAACCCTTTATCAATCGCCAAGTTTAAAAGACGAGTGGGGTCTGAACTATTTGAAACACCAATAACCGCTTTATTAGGTGATGACATCAATACTGTCGATGCATCAATATCATAAAGCTCAACTTGACCTTGCCATTTTTGATCAAGCAGTTTTGTCAAATCTTCAACGCTATAGTTTATGACTGGGGCTGCAGACATTTCTGCATGACTCCTTTTAATTACAAATATATCCAGGTAATTCATCGGAAAATTCAGCTAAATAGCTAATAGAAGAGAGGAAATTTCCAAAAAAATGATTGAATCAGGACTTAAGAATAGTCGTAATAAATATATCTGAACCGATTTGAGTCGCTCTGAGAGGACCTGTTTGTATCATACTATTCAAATTTGAGACACTAAGATCATTTGTCCAAGAAATACCGCTCTTGGCTCCCATAATTCGAGGAGCTATAAAAACTGAAAGCCTTTGCACAAGTTGTTTTTCAAGAAGCCTCGAGATTGTATAAGCTCCCCCCTCCACAAGAATTGAGGTCACTCCTTTTTTGTAAAGTTCAAAAAAAGCTTTTTCTAAATCGAGAGTTTTTCCCTGTTTCTCAACGGAAATCACTTGAGCACTAGATGTTGTCCCCATTTTTTTATCTGTAACGATCCATACTCTTTCTTTTGAGCGTACAGTTAATAGCTGACTTTTTTCTAATTGTGATAATGATTTACCTTCGGAATCAACAATCACAATATGATTTTGTTTATCTTTAAAAATAGGGTCACGGCTATTTAACCTTGGGTTGTCTACTTCAAATGTCTTTCGCCCCACAAGAACAGCGTCATATTGCCCTCTGAGAGTTTGTACAAAATCCCTGGATTCTTGACATGTGATCCACTGGCTGTCTCCCGACTTTAAACTGATTTGCCCATCGAGTGTCGCTCCTATTTTTACATGCACAAAAGGACGTTGATATTTTTGGTTATGTAAAAAGATTTCTGCCAACTCTTCACACTGTGACTCCATCTCTTTCA
This sequence comes from Bdellovibrionales bacterium, assembly GCA_020435085.1. Lineage (GTDB taxonomy): Bacteria > Bdellovibrionota > Bdellovibrionia > Bdellovibrionales > UBA1609 > JABSOQ01. The sequence continues at coordinate 2,207 of JAGRAB010000072.1, forward strand.
AGTGAATCACTTCTTTTCCGGCTGCTTTTAAAACCCGTTCTCCATGGGCAGCAACAGGGTTTGGATCTTTCACACCATAGTAGAATTTTTTTATTGGCAGCCCAGCCAACATTTGAGCACAAGGAGGTGTTTTCCCTTGGTGGGCACAAGGTTCAAGAGTCACAAATACTGAGCCTCCGTCCACTTTATTTTTATCTTTAATCGATTGATAGGCATCAACTTCTGCATGATCTTTGCCATACTGCCGATGATAACCCTTGCTGAGAAGTTTATTTTCTGAATCTAAAAAAACACAGCCCACAGCTGGGTTAGGCGCAACAAATCCCAAACCCTTTTTTCCTTCTTCGATTGCCAAGTGCATGGCCTCACGCGGAGAAAGAGTTTGACCAATTTCTATGCTCTCCAAGACTTCCAATAATCACCCAATTCTACATTTGAAAGAGCGGCATCGATTTGCAAAGGCCACCTTGTATCTACCATCACGGCATATTCACTGGTTTCCGTTTTACTATCTACAGATTTTACAGCTTTTGGATGAGGCCCATGTGGAAAGCCTTGTGGATGAAAGCTCATCATTCCCGCGTGAAGGTTATCGCGACTAAAAAAATCACCATCATGATAAAATAAGACTTCATCATAATCGATATTCTGATGATAAAAAGGAACTTTCAAAGCGTCTTTATCTTTTTCTAATGGACGAGGTAAAAATGTGCATATCACAAAATCTCGAGCAACAAATGTTGTATGTGCACTCGGTGGCAAATGCGCACGGTGACTCATAAGAGGCATCATATGATCCATATGAAGAGTGAAGGGATAAAGATCACCCTTCCACCCTAAAACATCAGAGTAAACACAATCAGCATATTGAAAACGTGTCACTTCATCAAGGCGTTTCACTGCAATTTCTTTCACTGCTAAACCAAGACTTCGAAATCTTTCTTTTTGTAATTCTAGCTCTGGTTTAAAAAGCGCGTTGGGGTCATAAATGGCATGACGTCCAACCAACCCTCTTTCTGGCTCCTCATAATGACTTGTTTTATTTTCAACAATAAAAAACTCTGACTTTTTGGAAGGAAAAATCGTGTGATGCAAGCAGCGAGGAACTACAATATATTGGCCTGGAGAATACTTGAGAAGACCATATTCGGTAAAAACCTCTCCTGAACCCTTGTGACAAAAATAAAGCAAATCACCATCAGCATTTCTTACTGCCGTTGCTTGCTCAGGTTGATAAACATCAATAAAGCTCATATGGATAGCAATACTGGAGTTATAAAGAAGCCTTTGCGAACCCACACTACGATCTAGCTGAACTAAATCAAACATATGAGGCCTTAATGGGCCATCAATGTTAGTCCATCTTGTACTGGGCTGACTTTTAATAAGATGTGAAACTGGTCCAAAAAAACCTTTTAAACCTTGCTCCTCTTCAAATTGTCCTTCAGGAATTCCCTTATGCCCTTGTCGAGTCGGCTTTCCTTGCGTGTAGTGATGCATATTAAAACCTCTTATTTATAAATATCCTCGGCGTTTTTGATCTCTCTCAATGGCATCAAAAAGAGCCTGAAAGTTTCCTTCACCAAAACCATCATGGCCTTTTCTTTGTATAATTTCAAAAAAAATGGGGCCAATCTGATTTTGGGTAAAAATTTGAAGCAAATAGCCTTTATTATCTCCATCAGCCAAAATTTTTAATTTTTTTAAAGACTCTAAATTTTCATCAATATTTGGTAAACGCTCAGGAATCATTTCATAATAGGTATCAGGGACATCTAAAAATTGAATGCCCTTTTCTCGAAACTTTTCTACAGAAAATTCAATATCAGGAGTTAATAGGGCCAAATGCTGAACACCAGACCCATGATATTCATCAAGATACTCTTGAATTTGTGATTTCTTGTCTGTTGGTTCATTAATAGGAATAATGATTTTCCCACAAGGAGACTTCATTACTTTAGAAACCAAACCCGTTTGCTCCCCCTTAATGTCAAAATAGCGAACTTCTTTAAAGTTAAAGAGGTTTGAATAGAAATCACACCACTTTTGCATTTCACCAACAGGCACATTATTCGTTAAGTGATCCACAACCTGCATTTTTAAACCTACTTGATCTGTAGGGGCGGAGAATTCAAAATCTTCTTTATAATTCTCTAGGTTTTGATAGCGATCAATAAAATAAATGGCAGAGTTTCCAATTCCATAAATCCCTGAAAAAGAATGGCTCTGGGGATCGTTTTGATTTTCAATAGAACGCGCCCCTTTTGAAAGCGTATATTTCATTGCGTGAGCTGCATCTTTAACTCGAAAACCCATGGCACAAATGCTAGGGCCATGTTCTTTACAAAATCGTGATGCAAATGTATTTGGCTCTTCATTAATAATAAAATTCACTTCACCTTGCCTGTATAAAGTCACATTCTTTGTTTTATGCTTTCCTATTTTTGCAAAGCCATATTGATAAAAAAGCTCTTCCAATTTTTTGGGTTCTTGAGACGCAAATTCAACAAATTCAATTCCATCAAGACCAGCAACGTTTTCCCATTTTTCTGTCGATTGAGACATTTTACACTCCTTTGACACACCGCTATAGATATCTCTGTTACCTCTCTTTAAAATCATGTTTTTGAAGTGAAGACAAGGGGATAATTATACCCAAAGCAATTGAGTTTGCCTGATAGAATTTAAAGAATTTGATTGTTATATTAACCCCATGCAATCACTGCAATTAAGGACCATAAAAAAAGATGATATTCCTGCCATTTGCAAAATGGGTGATGAGGCCTTTGGTGAACGCTATATTACAGAACAGTTGCTTCAAAAAGAATGGCCCCTGCTCCAATCTAAAGACAACTATGCCTCTTATATTCTAGAAACTCTTGAGTCTTCACCTATTGCCATTGGCTTTCGACTGACATATTTACCCGGGCTTTGGCTCAATACCAAAGAAGGAAGAAAATCTCATATCAATCTCTGGCACATCCCCACAGAAAACGTCGCCTATTTTAAAACATCTTATGTTTCTGAGAACTACCGTGGCCAGGGTTGGGGAAAAAAAATGGCTCTTCTCGCTATCGATCAACTTCGTAAAATGGGAGCTCAAGCCATTGTTACCCATTCATGGAATGAGTCTCCAGAAGATAGTTCTGGAAAATATTTACGCCATTTAGGATTTGAGGATATTGGTATTATCGATGGTTTTTGGAAAGATTCCGACTACTCTTGTACCGAATGCCATAAAACACCTTGCATCTGTACCGCGATGGAAATGATTCTTAGGTTGTAATAATGAAAAATAAATACTCTTTTATCATTTTAGGCACAGGTATTTCAAGCCTTTCCATGGCCCATTGGCTCTCACAAAAATATCCCAACGACTCTATTTTATTAGCCGATATTCATGAGAAATTTTACGGAGCCTCCTCAAAAAACGCCGGCTTTTTAACCGTTGGGTCTTTTCATTTTTTCAATAAGATGGCCCAAGAAAAAGGACTCTCCACAGCCACTGAGTTACTTCAATTTTGCCAAACGAATCATGATCTGCTTTTTAATGCAGGATTTCTTGATGATTCTGTGGAGTATAAAAAAGACGGCAGTTATACCGTGACAAGCTCTGCTCCAAATATGTCTCAAGAGTTTTTCAAAAAAATACCTGCTCCCATTGCCATTAAAGGCCATGAGTTTTGCCATCACTACGCTTTAGACGGCTCTTGTCATCCGCAGAAACTCCTCAATAAAATTTTTAAGTCTCTTTCGGTGGATCTTGTTGAAAATGCAAAAATCTCTTTTGATTTAAAAAATTTAACGATAAATGACCAGACACTTGCTTACGATAAACTCTTTGTCACAACCAACGCATGGTTAAATCAAATTCTTCCAACGCCTCTCGTCTCTCCTCAGAGAGCACAAATTTTAAAAACTAAACCCACACGTGACTTTATATTAAAAGGAAATTTTTATTTTTCTGACCATCTCATTTACTTGAGACAAAATAAGGCTGGTCAAATTATTGTTGGCGGACTTCGAACTCTGGATGCCGAAACCGAAGCCACCGATCAGCTGGGCACAAATACTAAAATTCAAAACGCACTTCTACAATTTGTAAAAGATCGTCTCTCAAAAAATCTTGAACTGGCAGAGGCTTGGAGTGGAATCATGGGTTTTACTGAAAATCACCTCCCTTGTGCCGGACAATACCAAGAGAGTTCAACATATTTTATGGGCGGCTTTTCTGGTCATGGCATGGGTATGGCCTTTCACCTTGCCAAACGCTTAGTGGACTCTCTCGAAAACCCCAACGCGCTTCCAAAACTTTTTACCCTCAGCTAATTTTTATAAAGGGCTTAATATATACAGCAGCATCTCGTTGGCTGAAAATAATTCGGATATGGTTTCTATTTGATACTTTTCAACATTTTTAAAAATAAATATTGACGTCATTTTCGACTCACGAAAATCAATTCTGTCGAGTGAAAATAACCAGATGGTTTTTTAAAATCAAAATTTGTTTTTT
>JAGRAB010000073.1 GCA_020435085.1 Bdellovibrionales bacterium
GTCCTGGGTACCCTAAAATGATATGCGACTGCTCCTTTTTAGAGTGAAGGTGCCGTTCAATCACAGCGGTTCTTGGTTGTACTGAAAAGTGATTCTCCACTTTTTGTCCAACGGGCAGCTCTTTTGAAAGTTGTGACATTCGCTCTTTCCACTCATCTAAATCAAAATGGCCGGCAACAACAGCTGTCATGTTCTTTGAGAAAACCATAGTTCCCAAAAGTTGCTTCATGTTATTTGCGCTGAGTTTTTCGATTGACTCTTTATTGCCATGAAGATCTTTTTCATACGGATGCCCTTTAAAAATTTCTTTTAAAAATTCGTTGATTCCAACTTGAGCAGGATTGTCTTCACGATTTTTTAAATACTCCAACATCATTAACTTTTCTCTGCTGACAACGGACTCTTCAAATGTTGGTTGAAGCATAACTTCTTCAAAAAGTTCAAAGACTTCTTTGGAAAACGGCTCTAATGTTGTTGCACTTAAACCTATTGTATTGCGACCCGCAAACGAACTTAAACTCGAGGCTAAGGCATCAATTTTTTGGTTCAGCATATGTTCACTCGAATTTTGTGTCGAGCGACCCCAGGTTCTTGATAATAAATCAATGGCACCTTCTTTTCCATTGGGTTCTATACGAACGCCGCCTCCAAATGCCGCCTTTAATGAAATGACTTTTGTTGAATTGTCCGGACGAAAATATACTATCCCACCATTTGGTAATATGAATTTTTCAATCTTTCCCAACCCTTTCGTAGAAATTTCTTTGCTCCAATGAACCTTTGTTTGTCGTTTCGATTTTTCTTTATTCTGTTTAATTGTTGGTTTGTTTTTTAATGCTTTTTTAAATTCTTTTACAAACTTTTTTAATCTCACTTCGGAAGCCTTTTGGGGCTCCGGCGTCATCAACGCCACTGTCACTAAATCTGGATGCACGTATTTTTTAGCGACTCTTAAAATGTCCTCCGGCTTAAGATGGTTCACTTCTTTCATAAATTTTTTGAAGTATTTATAGTCTTTAAAAAGATGCTCGTACGTTCCCACTTTTGACGCCATTCCATCAACTGTTTCTAGCGAATAAAACTCATCGCTATTAAAGTTAATCAATGCTTTTTGCATTTCTTCATACGATGGTGGCACCGCTAAAAATTCAACGACTTCTTTTTGAATTTCCTCAAGGGTTTCTTCAAGATGATCCGGGTTCATTGACGCCGAAATTGTAAAGAACCCTGGGTCTTGTGGAGTAAAACTTGAGGCCCCAATGTAATTAACAAGTCCTTTCTCTAATTTTATTTTTTTTGAAAGGCGTGAGCTTTCCCCCTGCCCTAAAATCAGTGACATCACATCTATTGCTGGAATATCTTTATGTTTTGCCGACGGCAATGGCCATGAAATATATAACAAGCTTTCTTTAAATTCAGAGGTTTTAACAGCAACTCGAGGTTGCTTTTGCTTGACCTCTTTTTTTCGCTTTATCTTTTTAAGCTTAAACGGCTCAAAGTCAGAAAAATATTGACTGACTTGTGCCTTAACAGATTTGTTATCAAAGTCCCCGATTACCAAAAGGGTCATATTCGAAGGCACATAACGGCTATGATAATAATTTTGAATTGTTTTTTTTGAAACTTTTCGGATGTTTTCTTCGAACCCAATCACTGGCAATCCGTAAGGATGTTTTTTGTACATTGTTGAAAATAGATGGCGTGAAGCCTGCCTCTGAGGGTTGTCTAACCCTCGCTTGATTTCCTCGATGACGACTTCTCTTTCGTTATCAATTTCTTTTTCATCAAAAAGCGGATACCCCATCATTTCTGAAATGACATCCAGGCCCGTTTCAATAAAGTTTTTTGATATTGTCACATAAAAAACCGTTTGATCAAAAGAAGTATAGGCATTCAATTGCCCTCCGCTTCCCTCAACTTTTGAAGCAATTTCACCCACACCAAACTTTCTCGTCCCTTTAAAAACCAAATGTTCGATAAAGTGACTTATACCCTCTTCTCCCTTTTGTTCGTCAGCACTTCCTGTTTTTACCCACATTTGAATAGAAACCACAGGGGACTTGTGACTTTCTACAAGAAGAACTGTTAAACCGTTTTTTAATTGATATTTTTTATACATAATTTAGAGTCCTTCTTCCATGAGCTTATCGATTTACGTTCACATACCCTATTGCATTCAAAGGTGTCGTTACTGCGATTTCACAACCTTTGAACAAAATTCTATTATGCCGCCAGATCAGTATTTGAACCTTTTATTGGCCGAACTTCGCAATCGCGAACAAGGTCTTTCTTTACGACATCTTCGCTCTATTTATTTTGGTGGTGGCACACCAAGCCTTGTCCCTGCTGAGCATATTGTAACGATTCTTAGAGAAGTTGCCAATTCTGGGTTTCTTTTAGACGAAAGCACAGAAATCACTCTTGAGATAAACCCTGCCACCCTCACCAAGGAAAGCTTAGAGATTTATCTTTCAGCAGGAGTCAATCGCTTCAGCGTCGGTGCTCAAACGTTTAACGACTCCCTTTTAAGACTTTGTGGGCGAGAGCATAATGCCCAACAAACTCGTGAAACGCTTTATCTCCTTGAAAAATACCAGCTCAACTATTCTTTTGACCTCTTATTTGCTCTCCCAGGCCAAAGTCTTGAAATGGTTAGTCAGGATCTCCGCGAGCTCTTTCATTTTCACCCTAACCATTTAAGTGCCTATTGTCTCACTGTTCCTCAGGGACATCCCATGAGTTCCGGGCGAGCCCCTGAGGATGAGCAAGTGGAAATGTTTCAACTCATTGAATCTCAACTTCATAGTCATTCTCTTGAAAAATATGAAATTTCAAACTTTGCACATCCAGGTTTTGAGTCTCAACACAACCTTTGCTATTGGCAAAATGAGTCTTATTGGGGCCTGGGTCTGAGTGCCCATTCTTACTTGAATACACCTGGGTATGGAACTCGCTTTTGGAACCCAAAAAGTTTTGACCTCTATAAAAAGCAAATAGAAATATTGAGTCCATCGGCCCCCTACTCGTCTCTCCCCTCAGATCAAAAAGAGGAGCTTCTCGCCCATGAAAGCCTCACTGACTTTTGTCATATGCACTTGCGACTGCGCCGTGGCCTTCAGGAAGCCCCGCTTCAAAAGTGGTTTTCTACAACCATTCTCTCCCACCTTTGGCCACGCCTTGATAAGCTAGTGACCGCTGGACTTTTAGTGAAAACTTTAGGTGGGTGGGCGTTAAGTACAAATGGTGAAATGGTAAGCAATCGAGTTTTTGCAGAGCTCACCTTTAGCTCAAATGAACTCAATTAACGACCCCTTGCTCCATTGACAACTCTCAAAGAGAACCCAGCTTATAAAGACATAATGGAGGTCATACATGTCATCAAGAGATGAGCAAAATGAAGAAGTCGAAAACATCAATGATGAATCTGTGAATACAGAAGAGTCCTCAGCCTCTGAAAACTCTGTTGAGGACCAACTTACAAAATTAAAAAGTGAATATTTATATCTTCGTGCGGAATTCGATAACTATCGAAAAAATACTATAAAAGAACGTTCACAATTGATTCGCTATGGTGCTGAGCCACTCCTTCGCGAGCTTCTTACTGTTTTAGATAACTTTGATCTTGCTCTTGGTACAAAAATAGATTCAGAAAATATTGTAAGCTTTAAGCAAGGCATGGAGATGACGGCAAAAGAGTTTCGAAGTGTTCTCACTAAATTTGGATTAAAAGAAGAAGACCCAACAGGTGAACCCTTTGATCCCAATAAGCATGAAGCCTTAAGCAGTGAGCCCACCTCAAAAGTGGAAAGTGGACATATTGTCTCTGTTTTTAAAAAAGCTTATTTGCTACATGATAAGTTGATTCGCCCTGCCCAAGTTACCGTTGCACGAGAGCCTGATTCATCGAATACAGATGAAGACATAACAGA
>JAGRAB010000074.1 GCA_020435085.1 Bdellovibrionales bacterium
AATATCCTTCAACGGGATATGGGTACATCGAGGTTTCCGATGATATTTTTGATAAAGAAGGGCATTTGGAAGCTCGGCGAGTGAAAGGGTTTCGAGAAAAACCTGACGAAGTGACCGCTGAAAAATTTATTCACGCCGGAAATTATTATTGGAATGCTGGTATGTTTCTTTTTAAAGTTCAAACGATGATTGATCTTTTTAAAGAACATTTGCCAGAGGTTTGGAAGAAAATTTCAAGTATCAAACCGGATTTTAGTGATGCCAAATATCAATATGCCAATGTGGAATCAATGAGTCTTGATTATGGCATTATGGAAAAGCTGAAGAAGCAAGTTTGTATCCCTTGTGATATTGGATGGTCTGATGTGGGTTCATGGGATGAGTTAGCAAGATTGGGGGAGGAGTTCCCTCATTTACGCAATGATGGATTAGCTTCTGTCTTTAATGAAGACTCTCAAAATAACTATGTCTTTTCTATTCGCAATAAAGTGATTGGCTTAGTGGGGGTTGAAAATTTGATCGTGGTGGATACTCCAGATGCTTTATTAATTACAAAAAAAGGAGCCTCACAAAAAGTAAAAGAATTACTGGCACAAATAAAATCGCAAGGCTTGCCAGAGGCGACGGAGCATCCTTTTGAAATGCGGCCCTGGGGAAAATATGAAGTCCTTGCAGATAAAAAAGATTTTAAAGGCAAGGTTATCACTGTCGACTCGGGGCAACAGCTGAGCTACCAAAGTCATAAAAAGCGTTCTGAACATTGGGTTGTGATTTCAGGAAATGCAGAAGTGATTCTTGATGAAAAAACTCACACTCTTAAAGCTGGTGATTATATTCATATTCCTCAAGGAGCTAAACACCGTATGCGAAACCCAGGGACAACTCCTTTGATATTTGTAGAAGTTCAAACCGGAACCTACTTTGGTGAGGATGATATTGAAAGATATCAAGATGATTACAATCGCATCTGAAGTTTGGAGTAAAAATTGAAAAATTTAAAAACATTTTTAGGCGACAATGATAAGCCCATTGTTATGGATGGTGGTATGGCCACCTCTTTGTATGATAAGGGGTTTTATATCAATCGTTCTTTTGAGGAGCTTTGTCTTCATGCCCCTGAAGCTGTTCGTGAAGTTTCTTTTGAATTTAAAAAAGCGGGAGCAGAAATTTTAAGAACAAATACATTTGGAGCCACAATTCCAAAATTAACAGAATATAACATACAAGATCGTCTTGAAGATATTTTGCGTGCTTCGGTTCAAATAGTTCGTGATGCAAGTCTTGGTGAGGCTTATGTTGTTGGAAGTCTAGGGCCCTTGGGAGTTGTACTAGAGCCTTTGGGGCCGACCAGTGTTGAAGAAGCAGAGGACTTTTATCTTAAAAATATTGAAATTTTTGAGACTTCAGATATTGATGGATATTCCCTAGAAGGTTTTCATGATTTGAGTGAATTACGTGCAGCCATGCGTGCAGTTCGAAGTCATTCAAAAAAACCAATTCTCGCTTTTATTGGAATTCAAGAAAATAAAAAGACATCTTATGGGCATACGATTCAAGAGTTTTTACAACTCTCTGAAGAGTTTGATGTGGAAGTGGTTGGGTTCTCAGGGGATGTGGGTCCAAGTGGGATGCTAACAGCGTTAGAGATGACTCGTTCTTTGACCTCCAGACCATTAGCACTCCTGCCCAATGCCGGCCTTCCTCGTTATGTAAATGATCAGTATATTTACCTTTGTAATCCAGATTATATGGGTAAATTTGCAAAACGTTTTATTCAAGCCGGTGCTAATGTTGTTGGAGGCCATTCGGGAGTGCATGTCGAGCACATTCGGGCCATTTCTAATGCACTCAAAATGACGTCCACACTATCGATAAAAACACCATCTTATGCAAAAATAATTCCTCCAGCCTCTGATAAGCCTCAAAAAACACAAAGCCTTGAAAAACGTAGTCGTTTTGGTGAAAAACTAAAAAAGGGAGAGCGTGTTTTTTCGGTAGAAATTAATTCTCCTCGTGGCATTGATTTTTCAAAATTTTTAAAACATTGTGAGGAACTTCAACGGGGTGGACTGGAGTTTGTCAATATTCCTGATGGTGCCCGTGCAATGGCGAGAATGAGCTCCACTCAGTTAGCTTCTTATGTTGCTCGTGAGTTTCAGTTGGAACCGATTCCTCACTTTACAACCAGAGATAGAAATCTTTTAGGACTTCAATCCGATTTGCTGGGTGCTCATGTTAATGGAGTTCGAAATATTTTAGCCGTCACGGGGGATCCACCGAAGTTGGGAAATTGCCCAGGAGCTTCAGGAGTCTATGACGTAGATGCTATTGGATTGACTCATATTATTCATCGCATGAATCAGGGGCTAGATCTCGGTGGAAGTAGTTTTGGTCAACCAACAGAATTTGTAACAGGAGTGGCTTTAAATCCAACGGCAGCAAATAAAGAACTAGAAGTAAGGCGATTCAAATATAAAGTGGAAGCTGGTGCTGACTTTGCAATGACTCAACCGGTTTATGATGTGGAAGCTTATCAAAGGTTTTTTGAGCAAATAGGAGACATCCCCTCGATACCAGTGATTATGGGAATTTGGCCTTTAGTGAGCTTGCGAAATGCCGAGTTTTTGAAACATGAAGTTCCTGGAGTTGAAGTCCCTGACTGGGTGATTTTAGAAATGGAAAAAGCGGGTGATGATAAGGAGGAATCTTTAAAACGAGGTTTAGATATTGCAATAAAAACAATGGAACAAGCAAAGGATCTCGTTGCAGGATTTCAGGTGAGTGCTCCCTTTAATCGAGTGTCTATTGCACTGGAGGCCATTCATGCGTTGGATTGATGAACCGTCAAAATCAGACTCTTTTAAAGTTTTAGAAAAACTTCTTAAAGAAAGAATTGTATTTTTGGATGGTGCCATGGGGACGATGATTCAAAAATATCAGTTACAAGAAAAAGATTTTCGTGGAGATTTTTTTAAAAATTCAAAAAAAGATTTAAAAGGAAACAATGACCTTCTCTCTTTGACTCGTCCGGAAATTATTCAAGAAATACATACAAAGTATCTTGAAGCGGGGGCAGATATTATTGAGACAAATACATTTAGCGGAACCTCTATTGCACAAAGTGATTATGGTTTAGAAGCGTGGGTTTATGAACTCAATAAATCATCCGCTGAGCTAGCAAAAAAAGCTTGTCAGGAGTTTATGAGAAAAAACCCTGATAGAAAGGTTTTTGTTGCAGGAGCCTTGGGGCCGACAAATCGAACGGCTTCAATTTCTCCTGATGTTTCAAACCCAGCCATACGAGGAGTCACTTTTGATGAGTTGGCTCAAGCTTATTATGAACAGGTGAGAGGGCTTATCGATGGAGGTGTTGATATCCTCTTGCCAGAAACGACATTTGACACTCTCAATTTAAAAGCTGCTATTTTTGCCATTGAAAAATATTATGAAGATCACTCAAGTCAAAAACGACTCCCACTCATGATTTCTGTAACGATTACTGATAATTCAGGGACGACTTTGTCTGGTCAAACAGTGGAAGCTTTTTGGTATTCAATAAGACATGCAAGGCCACTGAGTGTGGGTATTAACTGTGCCTTAGGGGCAAAAGATATGCGTCCCTATATAGAGAGGTTTTCGCAAATAGCTGATGTCTATGTGAGCTGTTATCCCAATGCGGGCTTACCAAACCCTTTGAGTGAAACAGGCTATGATGAAACTCCAGAAATTACATCAAGTCTTCTTAAAGAGTTTGCAGAGGCCGGATTTATTAATATGGTGGGTGGATGTTGTGGAACAACTCCAGAACATATTCAAGCTATTCAAAAATCTCTAAAAAATATTACACCGAGATCTCTTCCAAATATAAAACCTGCCATGCGCTTATCGGGTTTAGAGCCACTTGTGGTTCAATCGGATTCTAAAGCCAACTTTTTAATGATTGGAGAAAGATCAAACGTCACAGGCTCCCCTAAGTTTGCACGTTTGATAAAAGAGGGAAATTTCGAAGAAGCATTAAGTATTGCCAGACAACAAGTAGAAAACGGTGCGAATATCATTGATATCAACTTTGATGAAGGGCTTATTGACTCAGAATCGGCAATGACCAGATTCTTAAATCTTTGCATGTCTGAACCTGATATTGCAAAAGTACCTATCATGGTAGATAGCTCCAAGTGGTCAGTGATTGAAGCGGGGCTTAAGTGTATACAAGGAAAATCAATTATTAATTCCATTTCTCTCAAAGAAGGAGAAGAGGTTTTCTGTCAACATGCGCGACTCGCTCAAAGATATGGTGCTGCCGTCGTGGTTATGGCATTTGATGAAAGAGGACAGGCCGCAGAGACTGATAAAAAGGTCGCTATTTGTCAAAGAGCTTATGATATTTTAATCAATAAAGTAGGAATGGATCCAGAAGATATTATTTTTGATCCCAATATATTAACCGTGGCCACGGGCATTGAGGAACACAACAATTATGCTGTGAACTTTATTGAAGCTGTCAGAGAAATAAAAAAAGTGTGTCCGGGAGCAAAAACCAGTGGAGGTGTTAGTAATATTTCATTTTCTTTAAGAGGCAATAACGTTGTTAGAGAAGCGATGCATTCTGCTTTTTTATATAGAGCCATTCAAGCGGGTTTAGATATGGCGATTGTCAATGCTGGTATGATTGAAGTGTACGATGAGATTAATAATGTTTTGTTGGAAAAGGTAGAAAATGTTTTATGGAACCGAACACCTCAGGCAACAGATGAATTGGTTCATTTTGCAGAGTCATTTAAAAATCAAGGAAAGAAAAAAGAGACGCAAACATTGGCATGGAGAACAACCTCTTTGCAAGAACGAGTGACACATGCACTGGTACAGGGAGTTGCTGATTTTATTGAAGAGGATGTTGAAGAGGCTCGCAGAGAGTTAGGGCGTCCATTAGATGTCATTGAAGGGCCTTTGATGAATGGGATGAAGGTCGTTGGTGATTTATTTGGAGAAGGAAAAATGTTTCTTCCCCAAGTTGTTAAGAGTGCGCGAGTCATGAAAAAAGCAGTCGCTTATCTTGAGCCTTATATGGAAAAAGAAAAGGCTGAGACGGGAGCATTGAATAAGAAGGGTGTTTTCCTTATTGCTACTGTCAAAGGAGATGTCCATGATATCGGAAAAAATATTGTTTCTGTAGTTATGGCCTGTAATGGTTATGACGTCATTGATATGGGTGTCATGGTTTCTTGTGAAGATATTTTGAAAAAAGCAAAGGAAATCCACGCTGATATTATTGGGATGAGTGGTTTGATTACCCCTTCACTGGATGAAATGATTTACAATATAAAGGAAATGCAACGACGAGGTTTACAAACTCCTGTTTTAATTGGAGGAGCAACAACAAGCAGGGCCCACACGGCGATAAAGATAGCCGAACACTACAATGATGCAGTTATTCATGTGGGAGATGCTTCTCTTGTGGTTGGTGTTTGTAGCCAGCTTTTGAACTCTGAGCAAAAAGAATCTTATAAAAAGGAAGTCAAAGCCTCATATGGACAGATAAAAAAATCTTGGGTCGATAAAAATCAACAGGCAAAGTCTCAATTGATTAACTATGATAAAGTGAATGCCCGTGGAGAATCTTTTGAGTGGAATGCAAAATCTGTTTATAAGCCTAAAATATTGGGACCTCAGCAATGGCAAGAGATCTCTCTCGTAGAGATTAAAAAGTTTATTGATTGGTCACCTTTATTTTGGACTTGGAATTTAAAAGGTGTTTTTCCAAAGATTTTTGAAAATGAAAAATATGGAGAACAAGCGAAAGCTATTTATAACGATGCTCAAAATATACTTCAACAAATTGTAGATAAAAATGCTTTTCAACCAAAAGCCGCATTTGGTATTTTTCCCGCAGCAAGTATTGGCAATGACATTAAAATTTTTAGTGATGAAAATAGAAATAAAACAGTTTCGACATTTCATTTTTTAAGACAACAAAAAGAAAAAATAAAAGAAGGAGCTTCTTATAAATGTTTGGCTGACTTTGTGGCCCCACAAGCATCAGGAGTGAGTGACTATCTTGGTGCGTTTGTTGTCACGATGGGAAAGGGTGTTGAGAAGCTTGCTCAAACGTTTCAAGAAAAAGGCGATGATTACTCCAGTATTATGGTGAAAGCTCTCGGAGATCGTTTGGCTGAGGCCTTGGCAGAAATGCTTCACAGGCATGTGCGATCAATTTGGGGTTTTCTTGAAAAAGAGGATTTCTCGATTGAAGACCTTATTGAAGAAAAGTATCAAGGGATAAGGCCGGCGGCGGGATATCCAGCATGTCCAGATCATACTGAAAAAGAAACCATTTGGAAGCTTCTCAATGCCAAAGAAGCAACAGGGGCTTGGTTAACGGAGACTTATGCAATGGCTCCAGCCAGTACAGTTTCAGGTTTATATTTTTCACATCCTCACTCGCAATATTTTCAAGTTGGTGATATTACCGAAGAACAAGCTAAAGATTATGCACAGAGAAAAGGGTGGACGGACCAGCAAGTGAAAAAGTGGTTGGCAGCTGTTTTAAGGTAAATCTATGGAATCAAAAAATTTAATTGCTGATAAAATTCTTGTGACAGGTGGAGCCGGGTTTATTGGATCGCATCTTTGCGAAGCACTCCTCGAGAGAGGGCATGATGTTATTTGTGCCGATAATTTTTTTACAGGCCAAAAGGAGAATATTGCTCATCTTTTTGAACATTCTATGTTTGAACTTCTTCGTCACGATATTACTTTTCCGCTGTATGTTGAGGTGGACCAAATTTACAATTTGGCATGTCCAGCATCTCCAGTTCAATATCAAAAAGATCCTGTGCAAACGACAAAAACATCTGTGCATGGTGCCATTAATATGTTGGGGTTAGCGAAAAGAGTTGATGCCAAAATTTTTCAAGCATCAACGAGCGAAGTTTATGGAGATCCTGAGGTGCATCCTCAACCAGAAAACTATCGTGGGCATGTAAACCCTATTGGACCAAGAGCTTGTTATAATGAAGGTAAGCGGTGTGCAGAAACATTATTTTTTGACTACCACACGCAACATCAAGTGAAAATAAAAGTAGGACGTATTTTTAATACTTATGGTCCTCGAATGCTTCCCAACGATGGTCGAGTGATTTCTAATTTTATTATTCAAGCACTGAAGAATGAATCTATCACAATTTTTGGTGATGGGACTCAGACAAGATCTTTTTGTTATGTGAGTGATATGATCGAGGGAATTTTAAAGCTGATGGATTCTCACGCATCCCTTACAGGACCTATAAATATTGGAAATCCAGTTGAAATTTCTATGATTGATTTGGCGAAAAAAATTATTGATCTGACAGGCTCTCGAAGTGAAATAGTGTATTTGTCATTGCCACAAGATGATCCTGTTCGACGTTGTCCTGATATTTCGCGAGCTCGTGAGTTTTTAAAATGGGAGCCAAAAACCAGTCTTGATGTAGGACTTGGTTCAACGATAGAATATTTTGAAAACTTATTGAGACAAAAATCATAAAGAAGGCATTTTTGATAGATTTAAATGCATTGGCAAAAAGTCGGGCTCAAGCCACTGGAGAGTTTGAAGGAGAATGGTTAAAAGTTCTTGAGTGGTCTTCTCAAACGGAAGTGGGTAATTGTTTAACTGATGGTGAGTTCACACGATTAATTTCATTTTCTGATACGATTTCTATTTATAAAACAGCCTTTGAATATTTTGAAGATCATCGACAAAATGGAGAGCAGCCACCAGCTCTTGATCTTCTTATTGAGCATGTGGATCCATCTCGTTTTCATTTAGGGGATTGGTTAGGGGCGGTTGAAGCCATGCATGGGTGGCTAAAAAAAAATAAAGATTCTGCTACTTTTAAAAGAATATTAGGCTACAAACAGTGCTGTGAGATGAGCTTAAAATCAGTGCCTGAGGGGGAGCTTTCTAAAACTGTTGTAGAAATGCTTGAATCCCATGGTTTAGAGAAATTTTAAATCAATCATTTTAAATCAAAAGTCGCCGACA
>JAGRAB010000075.1 GCA_020435085.1 Bdellovibrionales bacterium
CGGTGAGAGAAGCCTCATTTGAAAGAATCTGAGAAAATATCAAAAAATACTTTGATTTTTATACAAAAAGTTTTCTAGTCTAATGTTGTAAGCCCCACGTCATTGAACATATCAGTAATTATTTATGAAGTAGTCTTAAAAATTAAGTCTGCTTTTAGCACCAAGGATGGGGGCTTTATATATGTTTCAACCAATGACGGCAACTTTTACTCAGTCAAAGTTTTATACTCCCACACTGAATGCGGCCATATTTGATGGCCCATTAAGACTTTACTTTGCACAATCTCAAGAGCCAGAAGCACTACAGATTTATTTTCAACTCCAAAAGCTTTTTGAAGAGAGCGTTCATAGTTTTAAAGAAAAAATTAAAGACAGTGGACAAAATATTTTTGTCCTTTTGTATCCTGCACGAGAAGTTTTTGAGCAAGTCTTTACCGGTGATCTCGCCAGTAACGGCTTAATTGTGGATCATTTAGGTCATGATTTTATTTTGGGCGTTCAGGGGCCTGTGGGAGAGTTGGAATTCGTGAGAATCCAGGAGGGACTTTTTCGAATTTTTAATTCTCAGCAGGCTTCTGAGCCTTCTTTTTATCATACTTTATAAATTTTGAAAGTCGTAGAAGGCTTTCTGCAGAAAGCCAATCTATTTCTCCAGAGGACTTCCAAACAATTTCTTTATGAGAATTCACTAAAAAACTAGATGGGAGAACTTCCACTTCAAAGTCTGACATTAATTGTGGGTCAACGCTTAGATTTTTGGCAAATAAGGGTGAAATCTTGCTTAAAATTTCTTGTATGGCTATTTCAGAATTTTCATTTTTGTTATCTACATTTAAAAGAACAACATTTAAGTTAGGCAAATCTTGAGCGAGTTGATTGAGTTGAGGCAGCTCTTTTTTACAAGGAGCACACCATGAGGCCCAAAAATTCAAAAGTGTGAGCCTATCCTCTGGCCAAATGTACTGGGGAATATTGGGAGATAGCTGGACGTTTGTTTTTTTGTTAGAATAAGTTGTCATAGTTTGAGGTTTTGGATTTTGCAGATATCGGCTCATGAACCATAATCCGGCACTCAAAAGAATGATAAGGGCAAAGGCCGCAATCATCATGGTTTTTAAAACCTTGCGGGTTTCTAATAAGTCATTATGAGGAGAGTTTTCGTTTGTATCCATTCTCAACCACAAAAAACAGTTTTTTAAAAAGAGGTCAACGAGATAATGGCCAAATTGTTGTGGAATATGTGTTATTGTTGGTAGCCGCTGTTGGAATTGCGGTCTTGATGACTTCATTAATGGTGAGTCGTGATCCTGAGCACCCGGGATTTCTTGTAGTTAAATGGAGACAAATCATCGAAGTTATTGGCAAAGACGTCGTTGATACTTCCGACGATGGCACGCCTTAAAAATAAATCGACTTTCTATTTTTTAATTCTTTTTGAATTCTTATTTGCATCATCTCTCGAATATCTTGAGCGGTTTCATTCATAAGTTCGCTATTTGAACATTCATTCGCTTTATAGGGGAGATGAATTGGAGGAAGAAAAATAATTTTCCATTTCGCTGGAAGCGGAATAATATTTAAAGGAAGTGGGAGGACAAGGCCTCGAAGGTACTTTGTGAGTTTCAATTGCTTTAAGTTAATATGTGTTTCTTCGGCCCCAATGATAATTGTAGGAATAATAGGGGCATTGGCTTCAATGGCAATTCTAATAAATCCACGTTTAAACTCCTGAAGGCTATAAGCATCAAAACTGGGTTTAAAATTTCCATATTCTCCTTCGGGAAATAAAATAATTTGTCGATTTTTTTTAAGCTCTTTAAGAGCATTTTGTTTGGTGGCTTCAATAAACCCTAATTTGTTGGCTGGAATGGAAGTTGTCTTTGTTAAAAACCAAAGGTGATGAGTCAAAACTTTTGGTGCCTGCTGAGTGTGTTGTTGGATCGTGTGTAAAAGCATCATGGCATCAAACCCTGAATAACCAGAGTGGTTGGGCGTAAAAATCGCTCGCCCCGCATGGGGTATATTTTCTTCTCCCTCAATAGTGAGTCGAAAATATTTCTCCATGATCTCCATAATAAATAAGGGCATGACTCGATACAGCAGACTGTCAGTATCTAGCTCTTTAAGCTTTTCAATAAAACCAGTATTTGGCATTTTAAAGTTTTTCATAAAATAAACACAATCACACTTCTTGAAGGAATATCATCATGTCTCAGTTTATCCTAGCTATCGACCAAGGAACAACCGGAACTACAGTGAGTATCATACAAAAGAGCGGATTGCCTCTCACAAAATACAATATGGAATTTTCTCAAAAGTATCCAAAGCCTGGCTGGGTCGAACATGATGCCAATGAGATTTGGAAAACAGTCGGGGTTGGAATTGAAAAAGTTTTAAAAGAAAATGGAATTTCAGGGAATGACATTGCTGCCATTGGAATTACAAACCAACGAGAGACTGTTGTTGTGTGGGACAAAGACTCGGGAAAACCGGTTTTTAATGCTATCGTTTGGCAATGCCGAAGAACGACTGATTTTTGTCAGACGTTAAAGGGACAATCCACTGAGGCAATCATAACCCAAAAGACTGGACTTGTGGTTGACCCTTATTTTAGCGGATCAAAGTTTCGATGGATCTTGGAAAACGTCTCGGGAGCGAGAAAAAAAGCTGAAGATCACAAAATTATAGGCGGAACCATCGACTCCTTTCTTGTTTGGAAACTCACAGGAGGACAGTCTCATAAGACCGATGTTTCGAATGCCTCTCGAACCCAATTAATGAACATTCGCACAGGTCAGTGGGATGATGAACTGTTAGAAATTTTTTCTGTCCCTAAAAATCTTCTACCTGAAATTGTTCCAAGCAGTGGTGCTTTTGGGGTTACAAAAGGACTTGGTTTTTTACCTGATGGCATTCCTATTTCTGGAGTTGCAGGAGATCAGCAGGCGGCTTTGTTTGGTCAAGCGTGCTTTGAAAAAGGCGAGGCGAAGTGCACTTATGGAACGGGCAGTTTTATTTTAATGAATTCTGGGTCCGAAGTGGCATTGTCAAACTCAGGCTTATTGACAACTGTGGCCTGGCAACTCCAAGGAGAGAAACAATTAACTTATGCTTTAGAGGGCGGTGCTTTTATTTGTGGAGCCGCTGTTCAATGGTTACGAGATGAAATGCAATTTATTAAGAAGAGTTCTGATGTCGAAGAGCTTGCAAGACAGGTCAGCTCCTCTGAGGGCGTTGAATTTGTTCCAGCCCTCACGGGGCTTGGGGCTCCTTATTGGGATCCTAGCGCCAGGGGAATCATCACGGGCCTGACTCGCGGAAGTCATCGAGCTCATATAGCAAGAGCGACTCTTGAGGCAATGGCTCTTCAAAATGTCGATATCATTCAAGCTATGGAAAAAGATTTAAAAGCACCCCTCAAAAACCTGAAGGTCGATGGGGGAGCCGCAGCTAATAACCTTTTGATGCAAATGCAATCGGATTTTTTACAAGCGAATATTTTTCGCCCAGAAATGATTGAAACAACAGTGGCAGGGGCTTCGTACTTCGCTGGGCTTGGTGTCAGTTTTTGGTCAGATATTGGTGAAATTAAAAAAGTTTGGAAGATCAATCAAGAGTTTCAACCTCAGATTTCAGAAGCTCAACAAAAAGAGCGGTTAGAGCATTGGCGGCGTGCGGTTCATCAGGCAATGATGAACCATTAAATATATTTTTTTAAATTCGGAAACTTTGTAGAGCCTATTTGAATATATTTTTCTGCAATTCGGTCACTTCCTTCAAGTTTAAGTAATTGAATGACAGAATCAAAAATAAATTCATCGGCACAGTCATTGTCAATAATCTTCATTCCTAACTGGGTTGTTGCTGAGCGATCATTTTTTGCATGAACAACGCGAAATTCCGCTTGCTGTGCTTCGGGAACAGTCATGGACTCTTGGGCAATAAGGCTAAGAATGTGTTCGGCAGGTGGAATTTGTTTTGACTTTAAAAGTTCCTCAATGCTTTTTAAAATAACTTGGTTATCCCGCTTTGAACAAAGAACTGCTTTTTCAAAAAGTGAGCTAGCACGATCAAATTGTTTTTCTTGCAGCAAGTATTTTCCGGTTGTGAAAAGAGCGGCTCGAACGATGACTTGAAGCTTTTCTGTTCTATTTTCAAGGCGTTGATAAATGTTGTAGTACTCTTCAACATCTGTGAAATGTTTTGTTACCATTGCTAAATAGATCATCCGCCCGAGGCGTTGTGGAGTGACCGGGTAGTGCTTAAGAATTTCTTTAACAACACTATAAGCTTCATTTGGTTTTTTTAGTTTATCAAGGGCCTCAAATTTAGCCGTCATACATTTATAGTGAATGGGAACATAGGTGAGTCCATCTTCATAGAGCTCGAGTGCTTGTTCTAACTCGTCTTCTTTTTCATTGATCTGCCCCAAGTAAAAGAAGGCAAGGCTTGGTTTTTCCCCAATTGTTGAGGCTTCAAAAAAGAAACGTTTGGCCTCGGCAAGGTCATCACCCTCAAAGGCTTTTTTTCCCTCTTTAATTTTTGCAATATAAGGAGGAGGGTCAATGCGGTAAGAAATGGCTTGGCGAATATAATAAAGAAGCTGTTCTCCCATAAATGGTTTGACAATGTAGGCATCGACATCTTCTTCAGCCGCTTCAGCGACAGAAGTTTCAGAGGCAGTTGAAGTTGCAAGAATAAATATAGGCTCTGGGACAATATCTTTAATATCATATAAGAGTTCAAGTCCGAACCTTCCACGAACTTCATATTCACTAATGAAAAGTTTAGGTTTTTCTGTTCGAGCAATATCGAGTGCTGAATCATAACTTTTTGAAAAGTGGATATTTTGAATGGGCATTCCAAGATCACGTAATGCAGCTGTGATCATATTTTTTGCAGAATTGGAAGATTCAAAAATAAGACATTGAATTGATTGAAGGTAAACTTTCATTTGGTCATCAGGAATGAATACTGTGCGTTCGGCTTTACTCATAGCCTTTAACCTTTTTGAAGAGATTTTCTACTTGTTTTTGTCTTTGTTCAAAAAGTTCATAAAATCTTTGATAGTCAATATCTTGTTTATTATGTAGGTCGACAACAATTTCATCAAAAAGTTCATCTGTCAGTTTTTCGAGATGGGTGACTTTTGCTCTTGATTTTAAAGGCCATGAGTCCGAGTCACTGGTAGCGACAATTTCTATATCGAGTTGATGACCAAGGACACAGGCATTTCTGGGGACTCGAAATTCAATTTGCCCATCATTGATTTGTAAAAGTTCAAAGTCTTCAGGCTTACCTTTATGATTTTTTGTATCGAGGTGTACGACATGGGTTGTGATATTTTCTACATAGCTAATAGAAACTTTTATTTGTGCATTTTCTATCCACATTTTGAGATATCCTAGGAGAGTCTCTATTTTCTCCAAATAAAAAAAGTGTGGCAAGTGGCTTTCTTGTATCGCTCTAAAGGTCGAGACTTGTCTTAGGAACTTGTAAAGATTTGTGTGGTTTTTTTTGTGACCCGCTAACCAGGCGCATCAAATCACGGACTTCTTTAATAAATATAAATGTGACAGGCTGGTTTTTCCATTCGTCGCTCATATGCTTGCGGTTGGACTCAGGGAGAACGATTCGTTGAAAACCTAATTTGACAGCCTCTTTCACCCGCTCAATAGCAAAGTTAGCAGCGCGAACCTCGCCAGTGAGCCCAATCTCGCCAAAGAAGCAAGTGGCTCCAGATAAAGAGCTTCCAGAGGCTGATGACAATATGGCGGCAGCGGCAGCAAGGTCTGCTGCTGGCTCAGTGACTCGAAGCCCTCCAACGACATTGATAAAAACATCTGCATGACTCGAGTCAATTTTTAAAAATTTATCTAAAACAGCAAGAATCATATGAACACGATTATGATCAAATCCAAGGGCTGTTCGCCTTGGCATAGCGGTTGGTGAACTTGCTGTAAGAGCTTGAATTTCACAAAGAAGTGGGCGAGTGCCTTCCATGGCAGCAAAAATTGAGCTACCAATAGCCTCTAAATTTCGATCTTCTAAGAAGAATTCTGATGGGTTTTGAACTTCTGAAAGGCCAGAGTTTTGCATTTGAAAAACTCCGAGCTCATTAGTGGCACCAAAGCGATTTTTTATAGCTCGAAGAAGGCGAAATTGATGGTGAG
>JAGRAB010000076.1 GCA_020435085.1 Bdellovibrionales bacterium
ATCAGTCACAGTCGAATAGGTACGGACACACTTGTGGGGCTCAACGCGTCCTCAAAAATGAAACCGGCCTTTCCGAAGTATATTTTTTTGTTTAGTATTTTGAGATGCTATTTATGGGACGTATTTTTTTAGCATTTCTTTTGGGAGCACAAATTTTTGTGTGCAGGCCTACTTTTGCCTATTCACCAACAAAACATTTTTTTACTGGAAGTGCAGACGCTTTTAAAGGGAGCAATAAATGGGTGTGGTTAGGTGGACTGACATTGACAAGTGTGGCTTTTATTTACGATCACGATATTTACAACTATTACGGTGGTAAAGAAAAAGAAGAGTTTCCTGATGCTGTGGGAGATAGTATGGGCACAGGAATTCCAGGGGCAAGTCTTGCTGTTTTGACAATGGGTGTGGGTTGGTTGTTTGATAGTAAAAAAGTTTTGGGGGCGGGACAGGCACATGCAGAAGCTTTGGTGGCAACATTCACTTATACATCTATTTTAAAATTGATGATTGAACGAGATCGACCTCAAGAGTTTGCACCCAATGAAACAGCAGAAAATCAATTTAATGCCTCTTTTCCATCGGGGCATACATCAACAGCCTTTGCAACAGCTGGGAGTATGATGGCTAGCGGTGGGCCCTGGGTGGGAATTCCCTTTTTAGCTTTAGCAGGACTCACAGGTTACTCTCGTGTGCAACAACGAGCTCACTATGCGGGCGATGTCATTTTTGGGGCCACTCTTGGGTACACAATGGGTTATGGTTTTTATCAGCATCATAAGGGTGGAAAAACTTTGGGATGGAATATTTGGCCTTATTTTGAGAACCGTGAAAGCTTTGGCGTTGCCTTTTATAATACCTTTTAAAACTCTCATTGTATTCGTAAAACTTATGATCATATTCCCGGGCTAAAGTTGGTAAAGTCTGTGGGCTGTAAACCTATGGAGGGGGCTAATTTTTTGATCGGGGGGCCTGCTAAGTCGCTATTTTTAAATTATTTTTAATTTTTGGCTAAAAAAACCGATGATATAAAAATGGAAGAGTCTTTATTAATTAGTTGGGTGACGAAAGTAACAACCGAATTTTATGAGTTGGTTTATAAAGATCCTTGGTTTTCTAAGATATTTCGAAATATTCAACAAGAAATCATTACGTCACAGCAAATCGATTTTATGGTGGGGTGTCTTGGTGGACCTAAGCGATTTGGAGGTCGTGTTCCTAAAGATGCACATCCACAAATTTGGGTCGATGAGAATATTTGGAAATATCGAGAAGACCTTTTAATTCAGTCATTTAAAAATGTGGGAGCTCCTCAAGAGTTAATGGAAAAGTGGTTGAAAATTGATGAGGCTTTTAAGCACGCCATTATCAACAAGGGTGGAGTCGAAACCTGTAAAGGACGTTATCTTACAGACGAAATTATTTATGAACCTATGCCCGAATATTTAAAGAAAAAAGCCGCCTGATCTTTATTTCTTCAAATGAAAATGAAATGAAATTTAAAAGAGTCACACGATTCAGGTTTCATTAAAAAATTCAATGAGTTAATCATCTTTTTAGTAACTGAAAATCAATTGAAACCATATTCCAATTGAATGACGGTGAATGTCGTTTGTATATTTATCTTATGTTTATTTGCATATGTAAGGGGATTTCCTCAAGACAATTAGATCAAGCCATTGAGTCTTGTGGAAATGCAATTCAAAAAGTTCAAGAAGTCACAGGTGCTGGAACCGACTGTGGGAAATGCCTCCCAAAGCTTTGTAAGTTATTTCAAAAGTCGGAAGAATCTAATATTTCAATAAAAGTTCCAAATTTTGGAACACATTGTTCCAAAATTTCTTGATGAATTAAAATAAAAGTCGATAATAGCCACATGATCTATGAACATGAATCGGTGCCATCGTTTTTAAGTGCTGAATTGAGGCGTCGGATACAGACGAACCCTCAGTATTCGCTTCGAGCATTTGCTAAAAGTTTGAAGTTAAGCCCTGGAGCCCTTTCTGAAGTTCTTAAAGGGCAGAGAGGTTTGAGTTTAAAGGCAATCCCACATGTCGCCAAGGCCATTGGGCTCAATAAGTCTGAAGCCAAGCAATTGTTGCATATGGCTCAAATCAGCAAAGGCTCGAAAACACAAATTGAAATTGAAAAAACAGAACTCTTACAAAAAGAAGCTCGTATACTTTCTGAAGAGGTTTTTACTTTAGTTGCAGACTGGTATCACTTTGCGATTTTAAATTTAATTGATTGTGAAGGGTTTTCTTGGAATTCCAATTGGATCTCTTCGCGTTTGGGAATTTCAAGAACTCAGGCAAAACTAGCAATGGACCTTCTCTTGAAATTAAAAATTGTTATAAAAACTAAAAATAGTATTAGAGGCAATGTTTCTCATATCATTTCGACAAGTGAGATTCCATCAGGTGCCATTCGCAGCTATCATCGACAAATTTTAGAAAAAGCAATTCAATCTCTAGATACTCAAAATTTAGAAGAACGAGATATTAGTGGTATTGGTTTCGCGCTAGATGCTTCTCGACTTGAAGCGATGAAAAAAGAAATTGCAGAATTTCAAGAAAAAATATTGGCAAAATATTCTCATGGAAAAAAAAGAGATGTTTATTTTTTAGAAATGGCATTATTTAAACTTACACGGGGAGACGGGTAGTGAAATTATTTATCGGAGCATGGCTTTTAATTTTTAGCATTTCAGGGTTTGCCTCAACAACAAAAGTGGGAAATGGCGACGATGGAAGTGATTTAGAGGGGCTTCGAGAAATAAAGTCTGGAATTATATTTTCTACTCGAGCTGAAGCGATTAAGAGACTAAGAGCCTTAAATGTTCAAGGCATTCAGGGTCTTGGGGCATTAATTCCTGAACTTGAAAATACCAAACTTTTAATGGCAAATTCTGATGTGCACCCTTTGGATACAGAAGGAGAGTGGGAAACCTCTCAAGATCAAAAGAAAGTCTTTGCTCGTACATTTGCTGAGCCACATGCTCCGACACGTTTTTTTCCAGTGGCGTTATCACTGAATCGGGAACAACTCATTGCTCTACATACTCACGAAGCTATGCATAGAGCTCTGCCTGAAGCGATCAGAGAAAATGAAGACAAAGTCGCATTTTTAACTCTTGCACTGACAAGCCCCTCTGCCACATTTGATCGAGTGAATCGAATTGTGCAAAACACATTACAGCCAGATGATAGCTTTCAAAAGCGTTATGTGAGTTCTTCGAGTCAGAACTCATCTATGTCCATAAAGTTTGACTCAGAAGAAAAAACAAGAGAGTCCGTACTTAATTATGGAATCGCAACCTACAGTAATCAATATAACGTCGTCAGTGCACAGCAGATAGGAGCAGAGTTTTCTCCTTTGGGAGTTTTAAAGATAGGTGAAAAAGCTGTTGAGCCTCGTTTAAAAACACGATTTTTTCTTATGCATTCGAGTGATTATACGTATGTTGGACCAGCCAGTTTTACTTTAAAATCTATATTTCAAAACGAAAAAGTTCAATATGGTCCTCTTGCTCAAGTTCATTTGCGAGCTTTAGAGTCTGACTTTGTTCGCTATGAACCGATTGATCGAGATATTTATACATTGGGTGGCTTTTTTGAAAGACAAGGTTATGATCGTTATTTAAAACTAGATCTTACGTACACTCTTCCTTCAACGTCAGAAAAAAGTGGTAAGTTTGGAGCCATTTGGTCTGCAGATTTATCTATGGGTTATCATGTGAAAAAATTTATTTTTGGTTTAAAAACAGATTTTGATCACATGGTAGAAAGTCGTAGAAAAAAATCGTTTTCACTTTTACAAGTTGGGCCTGATTTAGGATGGAAAAATAATTGGATGTCTTTTGGCTTATCAGGAGGAATTGTTGTTAACCGCAGAAACTATATTGGAGCAAAAGACATGACCGACTTAGGAGATATGGTCGGCCATGGAATGGGAGATAAATATATCTCTTTTGATATGAGTTTTGATATCTAAATTATGACAACTGCGTTGCCAAATAGTTTTCAACGCCCACTTCTTTAATAATTTGAAGCTGGGCCTCGAGCCAATCAATGTGTTCTTCTTCACTGGCGAGAATTTTTTCGACAAGTTCACGACTGGTGTGATCTTGCTCTTTCATACAAACATCAATGGCTTTTTTCAGATCAGGCACACCTTTTAACTCCATATCGAGATCCGATTGCAGTTGCTCAGGGATGGTTTCGCCAATATTTAATGAGCCTAATTTTTGAAGATTAGGGATACCCTCTAAAAATAAAATACGATCAATAATTGCTTGTGCATGTTTCATTTCATCGATGGACTCGTGATAGATTTTATCTGCGATTTTTTCATATCCCCAAGACTTACACATTCGTGCATGGAGAAAGTACTGGTTAATGGCCGAGAGCTCATTTGTGAGAATTTTATTTAGCTCTGTAATCACTGCGGGATTGCCCTTCATAACAATATCCTTTCTCGATAGTTTTAAAAGACCTCCACAATAAATGGATTTTGATAATGAGGAAACAATTTCTTTCGAGAACCCTTCTGATTTTCAATAAGTTATCATTTAGACGCAAAACAGCTTTCCCCACCGAGTGGATCAAGTAAAGTTATTTTCAATAGTTCGAGGCACTAACTTTTATTCCGAGTTACGGAACTCAATCATGTCTCATCTGTAGAATATTGATATTTGGCACTGATGAGAAATTTGCAAAGGTAAAACAAGACTCAATAGGTCATTTGGTAAAAGTTACCGCTCCTCCACATCTGTGAAGGAGGGTGATATGAAAACACTAACACAGTTTTCTTATCGTCGAAACATTGAGATACTTAAATTCTTAATGGTGTTAAACTTACTGTTGTTAAAGTTTCTCATAGTTTTCGTAAAACTTATGATCATATTCCCTGGCTAAAGTTGGTAAAGTCTGTGGGCTGTAAACCTATGGAGGCGGCTGATCTTTGATCGGGAGGCCTATTGAGTCACTTTCAATTTTCAGGTGCTTGTGGGTACAGATGCTCTTTCATTTCGAGATCATTTTTTATTTTTTCCGAAAGAGTGATAAAAGGTTTTGTTGCTTCGAGCCACTGAGCCATGTCGTTTTTAGCATTATAAATTTGTTTAAGTCGCTTCATTTCTTTAAATTTACGACCTCGTTGATTGAAATTTGTTGGGCGAGGAAATAGCCCCCAATTAATATTGGTGGGTTGAAAATCCTCTTTTGCTTCAGTGATGGCATTATAAAGACTTCCAAATGCAGAAGTGCGAGGTGGAATATTGGTCTCTAGCCCTTCAATTTTATCTTTTAGAAAGTGTGACACTAAAAGGCCAATACACGTTGATTCAAAATAACCTTCGACACCAGTGATTTGGCCTGCAAAAAAGAGCCATTCATCTTTGGGGCTTGATAAATCTTTATTCAAAAGTTTAGGAGAGTGAATATAAAGATTGCGATGAATACTTCCCAACTTTAAAAATTCAGCATTTTCTAATCCAGGAATTTTTCGAAAAATTTCTTTTTGATCGCCGTAGGCCATTTTGGTTTGAAAGCCAACCATGTTATAGGCTGTGGCCTCTTTGTTATCTTGTCGTAATTGAACAACTGCAAAATATCTTTCATCTGTTTCAGGGTGGCGAATCCCTTTGGGAGAAAGGGGGCCAAAGCGAAGTGTTTCATCGCCTCGTTCAATAATGGCTTCAATCGGCATGCATCCGTCAAAATAAGGAGTGTTTTCAAATTCTTTGGATTCAATTTTTCGAGCCGATTTAATAGAAGCAATTAAATCATAGTACTGCTCTTTTGTTAGAGGGCAGTTGTAATAATCAGCATTGCCTCGTTGAAAACGATCGGCTTTAAAAGCAATCGTTCCGTCAATGGTATCGGCATCAATAATCGGAGCGATGGCATCATAAAAGTACAAAAATTCATTATCAAAATGAGTACGCAAACTTTCGGCCAACGGAGAATGCGTTAAAGGACCCGTTGCCAGAATCGCAGGTCTTGGAATGTCGTTTAAGTTCTCCACGACTTTTTCAACAACTTCAATATTCGGATGATTGCGAATAGCCAGTGTGATTTGTTTGGAAAACACCTCGCGGTCGACTCCTAAGGCCATACCGGCAGGAACAGCAGCTTCTTTGGCACTTTTTAAAATCAATGAGCCGAGAGCTTCGGCCTCCCACTTGAGCTGACCTGGAGCAGAATAATCGGTGAGAGAGCCAAAAGAGTTAGAACATACAAGCTCAGCAAACTGCCCGGTTTTATGAGCTGGAGTGGAGGTTTTTGGCCTCATTTCATAGAGTTGCACAGAAAAGCCCATTTCGGCCAATTGCCAGGCGCACTCAGAGCCGGCAAGCCCAGCTCCAACGATATGAATTTTACTCTCTTTAGAGAACATGTTACCTTTCCGCACATGAGTTCTGATAAAAAAAGGAGTCGCCTCCTACCTGCTGCCAACGTACTACAGGCCTTGCTTTCAAATGGCAAGTCGCCTCTCTCAGAACAGTTCACTCGTTGGAAACTTTGGAGAAACTGGGAAGAAATTGTAGGGCCGTCCATTGGAAAAAACTCTCAACCGGTTGGCTTTAGTAAGGGGCGACTTTACGTTTGGGTGTCCAGTTCGGCTCGTATGCAAGAAATGCGATTTTTAGTGGGAAAAATTAAAGATAAAATCAATGCTCATTTAGGGTGTGAATATGTGAAGTTTATTCAGT
Organism: Bdellovibrionales bacterium; assembly: GCA_020435085.1. GTDB lineage: Bacteria > Bdellovibrionota > Bdellovibrionia > Bdellovibrionales > UBA1609 > JABSOQ01. Next base: position 6,713 of record JAGRAB010000076.1, read on the forward strand.
TCACTCTGGACCGCAAATCTGTGCCCAGTCTTGAAGAAAGCGAAGAGGGTCTGCGTGATTTCCTTTCCAAATCACCTCCCAGTGGAGATGAGGAGCCTCCACGCGACCGGTAGCTCCAGCAAGTCCAATCAAATGCCCTGTAGGGATATGATCTCCTAAAGCGACTTTGATTTTTTCTAAATGCATGTACCGGCTAAATAGCCCCTGACCATGGGATACAATCACATTATTTCCGGCAACAGTCATATGATCGGCAAAGACCACAGTGCCTTCATTCGCATTGAAGATAGGTACTCCCACACTGGCACGAAGATCAACACCAGAATGATAATAAGATCGGCCACTCGGTAGTGTTCGAGGGCGTCCAAAATAAGAGGTGACTCGAGAGTTAATAGGCTTCTTCCAACAAGATATTTCTTCAGAAGAGATTTCACTATTTAAGGCCGTGATGAGCCGATTGCGATCAATGATTTTTTTTTGATCATCAACTTGCTTGAGTCGTTTTTGAACATTGGCAGGAAGTCGTAATTCATTGCCACTATCAACAGAGTCCGTTTTTATTTTTATATAGGTACGAAATACTTTTCTTGTCGGGTGGGTAAGAAGACCTTCAAAGAAATGTTTTGCTTTTACAAGTTCACCATGAAGTAACTTTGTTGTTCCACCATAGATTCCAGCAATAAAGAATAATTTTTGTGATTGAGGAAGTGGAGTTAAAGCAGAGTTATTCAATTGAAGATTTTTAGCATCAGTTGGATAGTCTTTAAGATAAAGTTGACCAGGATGAAGTTCAAGCAGCGGAGGGAGGCCTGGGGCATTTACAAACTCTACCTTTTCAATTTCATAAGAGGGAAAAAAACATAAAATACAAAGTCCAGCCAGGATCCCCAAAAATAAAAAGATATCTTCTGCATAATTTTGAAAATGCAAAATTATTTGGAGTTTTCGCTCTTTTGAATGCTGCCCCGAATGAGGGGTTTGAGAAATTTGTTGCGTGGTTGTTCTCCTAAAATGCTGACCAAACGTTCATGAAGTGAAGGGTCATTCACAAGTGCCCCTAGAGATCCCTCACCCCTGTCTATCTTTTCTAATATATTCGATAGGTGGGTCAACGATTGCTTCAGTTTTGCATCATTCTCGTCTTGTCCACGAATATCTTTGACGAGTTTTCGAGCCTCAACAAGGAAAGACTTCATTTCTTGAGTCATTCCTACGGCTTGGTGCATAAACAATGCGCTGTTTCCGTCTTTGTTCAGGGCCTTGAGCAAGGTGTGTGTCTCATTGACGACATCAACGACGGTCGACAAATCTTTACTTTTTTCTGTAATGACATCAATAAAATCACCTTCATCACTCGCAGAAATCAACTGCCCCTCGAGCAAAGGTTTTCCACCAATGGGACCAGGTTCAATAAATACATATTTATCACCTAAAGCCCCTTGTGTTTTGACAGATGCCAAAGCCCCTTCGGTGATTCGATTTTGAAAATCTTGATCTATGTCTAAGTAAACAATAAGGCTCAGGGAGTCAGGTTCAAACTCAATCTTTCCAACATTTCCAATAGGAAAGCCAGCCAATGAAACAACACTGCCACGAGAGAGACCTTGAACTTGGGGGAAACGGGCTTTGAGTTGGTATTTAGAAGTGAGAAACATGCGATCTCCACCCAGGAGTAAAATAGAAACAGCTAAAACAAGAATTCCAACAACGACAAAAACACCAACTTTAATTTCTGAAAGAGTATGTTTTTCCATTAGGCTCTTTCTCCCCTCACAAAGCGTTGTAAAAGCCCGTCAGGATCTTTATTAAGTTCTTCAACGGTGCCTTCCGCAGCAACGGCACCATTTAATAAGAGAACCATGCGATCACAAACGTTAAATGCAGATGGCATATCATGGGTTACAAAGACCGATGTGACACCCTTGTCTTTCATTCTTAAAATCATTTCTTGAATTTTTACCGTGTTATAAGGGTCAAGACCCGCTGTAGGTTCATCATAGAGTACCACTTTTGGACGAATAATAATAGATCTTGCAAGGCCCACGCGTTTTTGCATACCTCCAGAGAGTTGAGAGGGAGACTTAAACTCTGCATCTTCAAGACCAAACTCAGTGAGTTGTTCATGAATACGATTTTTTATTTCACTTTCATTGAGTTTAGTGTGTTCCCGAAGAGGGTAAGCCAAGTTTTCAAAAACAGACATGGAGTCAAATAAAGCTCCATTTTGAAAAACATAAGCCACTTTCGTTCGAATAGGTATGAGTTGATGTTCTGAAAAATTCGAAATTTCTTCGCCCTCAATAAATATTTCACCAGAATCTGGTTTTTCGAGGCCAATAAGGCTTCGTAAGACAACACTTTTTCCAACCCCTGAGCCACCAAGTAGGCCAAGGCATTCGCCTTCTTTTACTTGAAAGGAAACGTTCTTGTGAACAGGTTTGCCATCAAATGATTTTGCAAAGTTTTTTACGTCTATGACAGCCATTGTTCGATAATCCAGAAAAATTTTGTTAAAAAATAGTCACCCACTAAAATAAAAATAGAAGCTGTCACAACAGATTTTGTGGTGGCAGTTCCAACACCTTTTGTTCCCCCTTTAATATTGAGACCAAAGTAACAGGAAATCACTGCAATAAAGAGCGCGAAAAAAAATGTTTTTCCAAATCCCGACATATAATCAGCCAAAGTAATCGTTTGAAAAACTTTTTGCATATAAAATTGAGGATCTAAGCCTAAGTCGTTGTAGCCGACGTACATGCCACCATAGACACCAATCGCATTTGCAAAGGCACACAAAAGAGGAAGTGCAATGAGGCATGCAAGGATTCGAGGAATGACAATTTTTTTAATAGGCGAAGTGCCAAGGGCGCGAATGGCATCAATTTGTTGTGTCACCATCATGGAGCCAATTTCTGAAGTGATCCCCGCACCCACTCGAGCCGCTAGCATCAGGCTTGTAAAAACAGGTCCCATTTCTCGAATAATAGACAATGAAACAATTTTAGGAACATAGAGCTTGCCCCCAAACTTTTCTAATCCAAGACCAAACTGAAGAGCCATTACCATACCTGTACTGAGTGCAGTGATAAGAACAAGGGGAAGTGACTTCACCCCCACCATATAAATTTGCTCAAGGATAAGTTTAAAATAAAGAGGTCGACGAAATGATTCATGAAAGGACTGGTAAAGAAGAAGAGAGGCTCCACCAAAAACTTGTAAAAATGAGAGGTAAGAGTTCATGGTGCTTGAAATCCTTCGATAAATTTTTGGAAAGCCTTAATGCCATCATTGTAATTTTCATGGACAGCAATGTAAGACA
>JAGRAB010000077.1 GCA_020435085.1 Bdellovibrionales bacterium
TGATCATTGTGTCACTGAATTTATAAGGGTCACTGATAAATTATTACCTGATCATATTTTTTATAAATACTGCCCTGAGCTACACACAGAAGGTAAAACACTTGCTGGCACCCCATGTTTTATCCAACTTCTTGGAGGTCAACCTTCACCTATGGCTGAAAATGCACATAAAGCTTTTGAACTTGGTGCACCTGGTATTGATCTCAATTTTGGTTGTCCTGCCAAAACCGTCAATCGCCATGATGGTGGAGCGACTTTGCTCAAAAACCCAGAACGACTGTATCAAATAATTTCGGCAATAAAGAATGTTGTTCCACCAGACTACCCAGTCACTGCCAAAGTCCGCCTTGGGTTTGCTGATAAAACATTAGTTAAAGAAATTGCTCAGGCCGTAAGTGATGCCAATGCCCATCGCCTGACTGTGCATGCACGAACAAAAATGGAAGGCTATCGACCACCTGCTCACTGGGAGTTTATCCGCCATATGACTGAAGTCAGCCGCATCCCCGTGGTCGCCAATGGTGATATCTGGTCTGTAGAAGAATATAAAAAATGTATTGAGATTTCAGGCTGCCAAGATGTTGCCCTTGGCCGCTCACTGATTGCCACCCCTGACCTGGCTCTTCAAATCAAAAACTATGTTTTAAAAACTCAATATCAGCCTTTAAAATGGAAAGAGGTTACTGAGAGGTTTCTTCCTTTGTTTTTTCAAAAATCTCTTGAATTTCGCTCTGAAAAATATGCCGTAGCTCGCGCGAAACAATATCTTAAAATGCTTTCCCCTGGTTACTCTGAAGCTAAAGAATTATTTGAAACTTTTAAACGCATTTCTACTTCTCATGAAGCCTATCAATTATTCTTAAAAACCGCATAAGGAGAGTGAAGCTTTTGAACCTCAAAACTCCAATTTTGAGCAACCCATTGAAATGTTTTTTCGTTAAAAAAACCAATATGGGTCGGATCCAGCCGATACCACCACCCCTCCAACTGTTCTACCCCTGGGTGAAAGGCTGTCCGCAAAATAATTTGGCCACCCTTTTTTAGGAGCTGTTTCCAAATCGTAAATATGGAGCTGGGATCAAACATATGCTCTATGGCCTCTGAGCAAAAAACAATATCAATATTCTCATGATGTTCTACAAAGTCTAATGGGTGAAAGATGGGATCATAACTCAATATTTCAAATTGACTTTCTTGTAATAAATTTTCCAAACCTTTTGTTGGTCCACATCCAAAATCAAGGATAAATCCTTTCGTTTTTGACAAACCCAGTTGCTGCCATGTTCTTTGAAGATAATTTAAATATCTTGGATCATCTAAATTATTTTCATGCTCTAGGTATCTTTGCTTTTCAGCATCCAACGAAAGCCGTTGAAATGGTGATAAAAATAGATAATTGCATTTTGTGCAAAAAAAATACTGTTTTTGATCTTGTGTCGTCGCTACTTGAAGCTGCGATGACTTGCAAAGAAGACAATTCATTGAATCATTTTTACGCTAAACTTCGTATAAAACTCAAACTATTTTGCGCGGCGCATCTTTATCTTCAGTTTGTAAAGCTTTGATTAACAACTCTGCAAGACCGCTTTATTGTGTCAAAGGATACAAAGTTATCGCAAACAAGAAAGGCAATCATTGGGCGCACATAAGGGAAGCGGACTCAATTGGGTTATCGCTGCAGGTATCGTTGGTGCAGATATTGGAACATCTGTCTTTTACGGGACTGGAATTTTATTTCCTATCGTTGGGTATTTAGCACCTATTTTTGTCATTCTGGTCTGCTTAATGATGTGGCTTTTTAAAAGCACTTACGAGGAAGGTCTTGCTCTCAGTCCCTATAATGGTGGGGCTTATTCTATGATCTTAAGAAGTGTGGGTCGTCGAGCCGCCGTACTTGCTGGAGCCCTTACTTTTGTCACTTATCTTGCCACAGCTGCTGTCTCATCTTTAAGTGGAGGGTTTTACTTAAGTTCACTTTTTGAAAATGGACTCTCCAACTCTGTTGTTGTCCTTCTTTCATTTATACCTATTATTTTATTTGGACTTCTCAACACTCGAGGTATTAAAGAACCAGCAAAAATTGTAACAGCTATTGCTGCTTTTCACTTTTTCTTACTTATTATCATGGTCATTTGGGGATTTCTTTACTTTGCTCTTTATTATAATGAAATCGACTTTTCAAAGCTTGATAACCTGACTCCTTCAGGAACTCTCACTTTACCTATGTTGATGTACGGATTTGCCGCAGCCTTTCTTGGAATTTCTGGGTTTGAATCAGCAGCTCAAATCGTAGAAGAGTTAGAACAACCTATTTTAAAAACTGTTCGCATGCTTTATAAAACTGTGGTGATTCTTGTTTCTGTAACGGCTCCATTTATTTCTATTCTTTGCCTTCTTCTTCTCTCGCAAGACGAAGTGAATCATAATTTAGATTATCTGCTCTCTGGTTTGGCCAATAAACTGGGAGGTAAAGTTCTTCTTACTGTTGTCGTGATTGACGCCACCCTCACTCTTTTTGCCGCTACAAATACAGCCTATGTCGGGTTTATTGGACTCGCTACAACAATGGCCAAACAAGGAAATCTTCCCTCCTTCTTTTTAAAACGTATCGCTCACAAATATCCAACGATTCAAGGGTACCCTCTTATTGCTCTCCCCTTTATGGTTGTGGCAATGGGTATGTCAGCCACAGTTGCCGGTGAAATTGATATTGCAGCTAAAGTTTATGAGGTTGCTTTTCTTGGAGTGATGGTCAGCTTTGCTGTGGGCGTTGTTCTTATGCGTAACCGCGATATGCGCCGAGATACTCCCAATCAATACCTCTCAAAGAATCTAATTAAAATAAAAGATCGCATCATTCCAGTGCCTCCTTTTATTTCTGGTTTAGTATTGAGTTTTGCCGTTCTGGTTTTACTTTTTCATGCCAATACAGACTCTCTTCTTATGCTGGTCTCTCTTATTGCTTCGACTTTACTCATGATGGCCTATTACCGTTGGGGCGAATTAGAAAGCCGACTCGAGTCTCGCCATGACCTCCGACTCGGTCTTGGGCGTTTTTCAACATCCATTGACCTTCCCGAAGATTTACCAAAGTTTGTTCTCTGCGCCGGTGGTACCGGAGCTCGAAGACTTATTAATAAAGCTCTTCATCATCTTCTCAATAATAAAACAGGTCCTTTTGAATTGGTTATTTTTCATGCAGAAGAAGGTAAAGATAATGAAGGCTTCTTTTATGAACTCTTACAACGGGTGGTGTCTCAGCAGATTGCCCCTGTCTACTCTACAGAAGACTTTATTTTAACAGTTAAAATTTTACCAGGAAGCCTTGCCGAAGGTCTTCAAACTTTAAAGAAAACAATTAATTTTCAAACTTTACTTTTCGGAAGTGGGCGAGATCCTCAGGCTGCAAAAAATATTGCTGAAGAAATCACTCATGAGTTAGACGTTAAAATTGCATTTTTGGAGTAAGCAGATGCCTTTAATTAAAATTTATACTTGGAATTATTGTCCTTACTGTGTTCGCGCCAAACGCTTCTTTGAAGAAAAAGGGTGGACTTATGAAGAGGTCAACCTTGATGGCAAAGACGACGAAATGCAAAAGTTGATCGAAAAAACCCATCATCGAACAGTGCCTCAAATTTTTATCGGCGAAGTCTTTATTGGTGGCTACACCGATATGATGGAGAAAGAACGCTCTGGTGAGCTGGCAAAAATTGTTGAGAACCAATAAGACCTGTTGAAAAAATCCCAAGTGTGACTTCAAATTAGTTCTTTAGTTCAGCTTTTGAAATCATCCTAGGAATTTAACATTTGCATTCAAATTTTCGATAAGTAAACGATCGAAAAATGGACTGAACCAGATTCAAGAAAAGCTGGAAAACCTAAAAATAGAAGCACTTGTAAAGCAAACTGCGACAACTAAGAATCCTATTTTACGGACTTAGATGACTTCAAAATATATGTTTTAAATAACAAAAATTATGATACCAACCGAATCTCTAACTGCTCATTTAATACTCTCGATATTGCTGATAATGTTTTTACTGTTGGGTTGGATTTCCCAGGAGTCTCTAATCGCTGAATTTGTTGCACACTGATACCCAATAATTTGGCCAATTGTCTCTGACCAATGCCTTTTTTTAAGCGCGCTTGCCGAATCATTAATGGGATCGCCACATCCTCATAAGGAGTGATCCATTCATAATTTTTCCCGGCCCTATGGCTCGCTTCTGGAATTTTCCACAGCGGGTCTCTCGCCTCTTCCAGATAGAGGCTCAAAGCCTCTCTTGCTTGTTCTAAGAGCTCTTCTCTCGTATCTCCAATTGTAAAGCACCCAGGAAGATCTGGAAACTCTCCCCAAAACGCACCATCTTCTTTGTGAATTCTAATTTGATACTGAATCATATGAGCTTTACTCCCGTTTGTTTTTCGATAACTCTCACAAGCCCTTTTCCAAGATCTTTACCACCATGAACCGAGACCATAGTAATGCGATCTCCTTTTACCATTTTTACGTGAGACCCAGTCTGTGACTTTATACTCCAACCTTCTTTTAGTAGCTTTTTAATAATCTTCTTCCCAGAAATAGGCACAAAAACCTCCCTCACTGTACAGTATAAATGATGTACAGTCAATGTTTCTTATTTCAGTGATTTTTTGAAACTAAAAAAATAGAGAGGTTTCCCATGCAAAAATGGAAATCATTCATATGGTTAATAAAATGCAGTTATTTACTCCAATGGCCCACTTATCGGACAACCAATCAGACGATTTTAAAAAGACTTGTTTCCGCGGAACCCTAAATTCAACTCACCCGCAACTTCACACCAGCTTTATCCAACTGATGTTGCAGTTCTAATTTTACAATCCACTTTTCTGGAAGATCCAATTTTTTTGCTATTTTTTTGCAAAGTTGGATGCTGATATTGCCTCGGTCATGCTCCATATCGCAAAGCCGTTGCTTAGAAACTCCTAAGAACTTTGCAAACTCGACTTGGCTCATTTCTTCACCCATCCGATGAGCTTTTAAAAACTTTCCTAAAGATAATTTTTCATCCCAATCAATACTCATGTTTATTCACCTCTATAACTTCAATGACTTCCAATTCACTACCAGTCAATTCTTTGTAAATGGCCCTATAACCTTTTGAGAGTCTCACTGATCGTTGTCCTTTACGTTTCCCTTTTAATGGCTCATCATGATAACCCTTTTGTTTTCTAGCTTCCCTGAGCCCTATTTCACCCAATAAATCGCACCATGAAAAAAGCTTAAGGCGAATATGCCATGGCAACTTCTCTACCTGCTTGACAGCCCGTCTGGCAAATCGTACCTCTAAATAATAATACGTTTTTTTTACGTACTTGTCAAATCTCATCTAAGATCTCCCAACTGATGAAAACCATCAAAAGTTGTGGAGTCTTTTTGCAAAAATAAGGATGATCTCTATGGTTGATAAAATGCCGCTAACTGTCCTGACGGCAATTGCACCGGACTTAAAATCGGACGATCTTAATACCTTAAATCTGTCCGCTGTGACATTCGCTTAGATTGAGCAAAAAAAGTTTCGACAGCCATGAGCATCTCTTCATAAGTCGTGGCTTTTTGAATGCATTTAAAATAGCTATGGCCAAATTCCAGCCACTGGTGTGAGTTGGTCACAAAAAATCGAAATCGTCTTAAACCCAAAGACTCTGGGTAAAACTGCATCAAACTTTTTAAAAATAAAACTTGAGCCAAGCCAAACTCTCTCCCCTCTTCTTCAGCCGTTCTTGGAGCTTTTTGCTCCTCTCGCCCTTGAGGTGCCGGCCATCCCCAATCTTCCCCCAATTGCCAAAGTAGCCAAGGTCTTGCCGTCAGTGCTCTTCCCACCATCACCATATCGCATTGAGTTTCTTCAAGCAGTCTCTTTGCGTCTTCACTGGTTTGAACATCTCCATTTCCAATCACCGGAATGGATAATTCTTGTCTTAATTTTCTAATTTGATTCCAATCGGCCTTTCCTCGTCTTTTTTGTTCTGCCGTTCGAGGGTGGAGAGTGATCCAATCCGCCCCTGCACTTTGTAGCCCTTGTGCAAATTGAACTAAAAAGTTTTCATCGTTTTGAGTCCCCACCCTAAGTTTGACGGAAACAGGTTTACTGGTACTATTTTTTGCCATTTTCACAACATCAGCAGCATATTCAGGATCCCCCATAAGTGCGACTCCATAATTATGCTTCAAAGCTTTTTTCACTGGGCATCCCATATTAATATCAACCCCGGCAATTCCCCACTCTTCTAGTTTTGTAACAGATTTTTTTATCTCATCAGGATGGTTTCCTAAAATTTGCGGAACAATGTCGGCATCTTCTCGACTACGAAAAGTCTCTGGCGTTTGCCCCAGCCGCTCATGAGGGAGGCGTCGAGAATTTAACATTTCTGTAGGCCAAATGGTTCTTGCCCCTTCAGGCAAATAATGACGAACCAATTGCCTCAAAGAGACGTGTGAAAGCCCTACCATCGGCGCGAGACAAATGGGAAAATTCACAAATTCAGGTAAGATGGGTCGCTCAAGAGCTATTTTCTGAGGCATTTTAAGGGTTTAATCGGTGTTTTTGAAATTTGCAAGAAGTTGTCTTTTCAAAGCACTAGACGAACTTCAAAAAAATCGGTAACTTCCACCAATGGAAGGCCTAAAAAAACAATTTCAAATTGGAATTCTTGGCGGTGGCCAACTCGCTCGCATGCTTTGTCTGAAAGCTCATGAGCTAGGTATC
>JAGRAB010000078.1 GCA_020435085.1 Bdellovibrionales bacterium
TTCTTTTCGTAATGAATCAATACCATCACTAATATTTGTTAATTTTTCAAGAGACGTAAATTGCGCTAACTGTGCCGCCATTTCATGACTATCTAGAGGTGTTGTTGGATCTTGATTTTTCATTTGAGTGAGAAGCAACTTTAAAAATGCGTCTTTATCCATCTGATTATTGCCAGTGGTACGCATTTGCTTCGCAGGGTCTACCCAATTAGGATCTGCCACTTTATTGAGAACTTCTCCTAAGTTTTGATCTCCCAAAAGTTTTTCTCGGTCAGAGGCACTCACCGTTTGTCTATTATCAGAACGAAAATCAACTTGCTGTTGAGAGTCTGACCATGTTTTTGTTTTTCCAGGAATACTAATCATCTTCTATACCTTCTATGCCACTAAGTCTAAACGACGTGAACTTGACTTCTTAGAATTTGCTTTTATTGCCATTAACTCATCTTGAGGACCTGTTTTCTCCGTAGGTTGTCCTGTCATTCGTGCCCCTGGAATATCAAAAAAGTTTCTTCTCCATGCTGAATTCTGTTGGCTAAATTGCTCCATAAATTGTTGAGCTGATTGTCGTTGAGCTTCATCATGTGCATGATCAAATTGTTTTGCTATTTGACCAGAAAAATCGACTTTAATATTATCTACATTAAGTTTATGAGAGGCGAGTGTGGCTTTAAGATCACCTAATCCTTTTTCTAATAATTTCTTTGCTTCATGACTTTCTGTCACCATTTCAACATTGACTTGTCCATCCTGCACAGCAACCTTTAATTTTACTTGCCCCATCCCTTCAGGATTCAGAGCAATTTTCATTTCACCACCACCATTTTTAATCAAATAATTGGCTTGGCTCACAATTTCTTTTACGTTTCCAGATTGTTCATTTTCTGTTGGATGAGCTCCTACACTAAACTCTGCGCCTTTTACTTGATTTTCCGCATGTGCTTTATGAGCATGAGCTCCGGCATCGGCTTTTACAGAAAACTCAGAGTCGCTCATATCTACTGCATCAGCATCTGTTCCATCAGATAACGCACTTAAGTCTGATTGATCCATCTTTGAATCACTACCAGAGTCAGTACTCATATCATCTTTGGAGTCCTTCTTGGCAAGTGCATTGACAAAAGAAGACTCTTCACCCTCTGCAGCTTCATTGGCACCTAAGAACTCCAATTCCCCAGATGCGGGTGCCGACATAGATGTTTTATTAAGGCCATACGCACTTTTTCCCATTTGACTTTTTGAAGCCTGGGTCACTTGTTGCAATTGAGAAGTTGGAATTTCTTGATACGGCATGGACGTCGGTGTGACTTGTTGCCAGCTTCCATCCAAAGGCATTCCAGCGTTGATATTCGCGTCCACCAGCTGTGGGTTCATTGGAGACTGACTTTGTAAACCCAGTGAATTTTGATTTATCCCTTGATGAATATAACTTTGTCCAACTCCTCCATCTGAAGTTTGAGAAAATTGAGGAGACGCTGTTGTCGTTGCCTGGGGTGCTTGTGAACTTTGTCCTGCTATTTGAGAGCTGGCCATTGCTGCTGCACCCGCAGCTCCAGCAAGGCCTGTAAAAAAACCTGCTCCATAATTTCGATCTGATTTTCCATTTACTTTTACATCAGAGTCTTGATCTGAATACTTTTCAGATGTTTCTGAAAGAGATTGTGGGTTTTGCTGAACTTCTTTTTTAGGAAAAAAAGAATTATTCATTGTATCAATAGATTTTTGTACATTTTGTTCTCTTTGCTGATTCTTGCTCAGCACTGAAAGAGAAATCTCTCGATCAGTCGATTTTAAATAGTCTGCAATGGAATTAGCACTTGATTGAGCCAGCATATCATCAAAAAGTTTTTTTGCAATTTGCTGGCCACTTTCATCTAAATTTAAAAATGAAATAATTTTATCAACGTTTGCTTCTGGTGGTGCCGCTAACTCGTCCATTGTTAACTGTGTAAATGCGTTAACAATGGCATTTGTGTCAACTCCAAGTTGATCTTTCATTTTTTGCATAAATGTTTGAATTGCTGCTCGCCGAGTGAGCGAATCTACAGTTTCAACTTTAGGGTTTTTTTGAAGATCTATTGTTCTTGGCCTAACACTTGACTCAATTTCCTCATCTACTAAATTTTGATTTAACGTCTTCTGAGAATCTACCATCCGTTGAGGAGCTTTTGGTATTGAGTTTATTGGCTTTCTATATGGAGCTTCATTTCCTGAAAATTGTTTTTTCTCAATAATCTCAGAGGAGCTCTGTTTCTTTTCAAAGCCTGAGGGCTGTGATGCTTTCGAAATTGAATCATTACTTTTAGAAAACTGGTCTAATTTTTTTTGAAATGGAGCCGAAGACTCTTTCGAAGACGAAATGGGAGAGCTTGACTTTTCAGCCAGCTGACTTGGAAGTATTTGATTTTGTGAAATTCCCATCAAATCCATCTGATGGATCTCCCCTTATCAATTTTGTTTCGTATAACCCGCAAATCGTTCAGAAAGTTTTTTTGCTTTTTGTGGCTCAATCATATTTAAAATTTCCGCCGCATTTTTCTTTTTCATTTTTGACAACACACCAATAGCTAAATCTTCATCAATATTTGAAATAATTTGTGCTGCTTGCGATGGTTTCATATTTGAGTAAAACTCCACTAATTTATTTACTTTCTCTTGATCGACTTCTACTCGATCTTTTAATACCCCTGCAATTTCGCGCCTCACCTTCTCTAAATACTGAATACGAGACTCGACCTCTTGTTTTTGTTTATTCAATTCTCGTTCCAACTCTTCTAATTCAGTTTCTCTCTGGTCGAGTTCTCTTTTTCTATCATTTAACTTACTGAAATAACTGGTGTCTTCTTCACTCCACTGTTTGTCATTCGTTTTTTTAGCCGCCTGCTCTTTCATCGCGTCGGGGGAGGATTTTTCCTCTTTTGGTGGCTCTGGCGTGGCAGTTTTTTCCGAGCCTTCAGCACCTGCTTGAGTCATTATTTGAAAATGAATTTTTGAAATAACTTGTTCAATCGCATCTGGAAAAACAAAAATTCCAGCCGTAAGACCCATCATGGCTATTGTTAAAATCAAGCCTCCCACTGGGAAATGCCCTGTCGGCTTTGCTACTTTATTTGGTTTGCGTGATTTTAATTTAGTCTTTGTAGTTCTTTTGTCCATTTTAAAAATCTTTCTCAGCTCATCTTCCGAATAGTCATTTAAAGATTTTTTTCCCGATACCTTCACAGAGCTTGGTGAGGAGACTGGACTTTTTCCTGCATTTTTTTTTGCAGCCTTAAAAAAAGCATCATATCCACCTGACTTCATACTACACTCCTTCTAAATCTCATCGTCACCAAATCATCTAACTGTTTATTTTCTTTCTTTTTCTTTTCTTTTTTGAAAGATTCATGCTGTCTTTCTTTCAATTTTTTCAACACTTCAAAATCTTGAGTTTTTGCAATTAAAATTTCGAGTTTTTGCTCTGCTATAGACATCAACTCTCTCGCCTCCTGACGTTTTCTTTCAATTTTTATTTTTTGACCTGAAATAAAGTCATGACTTGAAAGAATCATTGGTATTTGATCATTCGATTTGGCTCGCTCTTTTTGCGAGATCAGATTTCTTGATTGATCCATTTGTTCATACATTTTTTGTATTTCACCTAAACACTGATCGACTTTAAATTGGGCAGATCGATAATCTCTTTGGGCCTCATCCTTTAACTGATTGCGATACTTCAAGAGGGATTCTAATTTAAAACGAAATTTCAATGTTCACCCCCATCAGTTCCTCCAACCAAGTGCTGCATATGGCGGTAGGTGAGGTCCAGATCCGATGCGTCTTCGACCTCTTGTCTTAAAAATGACTCAATTTGAGGATGTAATCGGATCGCCTGATCGATATTTTCACTTGTTCCTTTTTTATAAGCACCGATATTAATTAAATCTTCTGCCTCACGATAGACAGAAATATTCTTGCGAATTTCATTTGCCATTTGTATATGGTTTTGACTGACAACATTTCTCATCACTCGACTTGTACTTTGTAAAATATCAATCGCTGGAAAATGACCTCGATGAGCCAATTTACGATCTAAAACAATGTGACCATCAACGATTGATCTCACGGCATCTCCGATGGGGTCATCCATATCGTCACCTTCAACCAACACCGTAAATAAGCCCGTAATACTTCCACCGTTGTCAAAAGTTCCAGCTCGCTCGAGAAGTTTAGGAAGTAGAGAAAATACGCTAGGTGTATAACCTTTAGAGGCCGGCGGCTCACCAGCATTCAAACCAATTTCTCTTTGTGCCATTGCAAAACGCGTCACCGAATCCATCATAAAAAGCACATCTTTTCCTTGAGCAGAAAAGTATTGTGCAATTGTTGCTGCCACAAAAGCTCCACGCATTCGAAGGAGTGGGCTTTGATCAGATGTCGCACAAACAATGACTGATTTTTTTAAGCCTTCTTCTCCAAGCGTATGTTCAATAAATTCTCTCACTTCACGCCCACGTTCACCAATCAAAGCAATCACATTGACATCTGCTGATGTTGAACGCGCCATCATACCAAGAAGTACAGACTTTCCGACTCCAGACCCTGCCATAATACCAATTCTTTGACCTTTTCCTACCGTACATAGTCCATCAATACTTCGAACACCAAGAGCTAACGGTTCATCAATAGGTGGTCTTGTCATTGGTCCTGGAATATGGCCATAAATAGAAAGTTCATCCTGACAATCTAATTCAGGTCCCTTATCTAAAGTCATTCCCATTCCATCAATCACACGCCCTAAAAGCTCTTTCCCTACACGGATAGAGGCGTGAGAGCGAAGGAGAACTATTTTAGATCCCATGCCCACACCTTGCATTTCTCCTAAGGGCATCAACAAGACATAACGATCTTTAAAGCCAATAACCTCTGCGAGAAATGATCTCTTCCCAACGAGAGTAAAAATTTCGCAAATAGAGCCCACACAAGCTCCGGGCACAAACCCTTGAATTAAAAAGCCCGTAACATGAGTGACTTTTCCTACATCTCTTGTCAAAGTCGATGTCTCAAAAGTTTTTAAATAACGACTAAAATCAATTTTGAGTTCTATCATTCTGTTTCTGGATCTCCATCACCCTCTTCATTTTTCTCTCCATCTGTCAAAAGTGGCGCAGTTTCCACACCTTCTTTATATTTAGGAATTCTCATTTCAATAAGCTCCCAAGCCTTAGCCACTCTTTGCTTGATACTTGCGTCAATAGATCCATAGTTTGTTTCAACAATACAACCGCCATGTTTAACTCTGTCAGAACTTTCTAGTTTTAATCGGCCTAAAAGTTCAAAATCTTTGCCGGTCTTTTCTTTATAACTTTCAATAAACATAAGGTCTTCAGAGGAGATTTTTACAGTAATCTGGTCATCACTTTGAATATCTTCAATCACCTTTTTTAAAACTTCTATAATTGCACTTTCATCCTCTTTAATTTCTTTCATTGCGATCTTTGAAGCAATTTCAAATATCATCTTCATGAAAGTGCTTTCATTTTCTGTTAAGAGTTTTGTTTTTATATTTTCAAAAGCCAAAAGAACTTCATTAATTTGATTGATTTGATTTTCAAACTCTACACGACGCTCTTCAAAGGCTTTCTGAGAACCCTCAATAAGCCCAAGATCATAGGCTTCTGCATAAGCTTTTTCTTCAACCTGTTGAAGTCTCTCTAAGGCCATTTCTTCAATACGATTTTCTAGAGATTTTTTTTGAAGTTCAGTAATTCCTACTTGATTGGCTACCAAATCACTAATTTTAAAATCAGAACGAACCGAACCTTGACTAGAAACAAAGTTTTCAGCCGACGAAGTAATGACCACTGGAAACTCTTTTGGAACGTAATCTAATATAACAATTTGATCACTATCTTTTTTACGGATGATTTCTTTACTCATATCCTATGTCCTTAAGGCTCGTCCTGAGCCCCTGAAATCTATTACACTAATGCGTCTTCAGAACCACCGCGAGCAATAAGAATTTTTCCTTCTTGCTCAAGGCGTCTTGCTACGTTCACAATTTCTACTTGTGCCGACTCAACATCTGATAGACGAGATGGTCCCATATTTCCTAAATCGTCTTTTAAAAGCTGGGCGGCCCGCTGAGAAATATTTTTGAAAATCTTTTGTCGAATTTCTTCATTCGCTGTTTTAAGAGCCAGCAACAATTTATCATTGGCTACTTCTTTAAGAAGAGTTTGAATACCACGATCGTCAATTTTAACAATATCTTCAAAGACGAACATCAATTTTCGAATTTCCTCTGCCAAGATTGGATCTTTTTCTTCAATTCTCGACATAATTGCTGTTTCCGTATTTTTATCCATAACGTTGAGCATTTCAGCCACTGGTTGAACTCCACCTAATGAGGCTTGTTCGACAGTTCCAATAGTTGATAGCTCTTGTTTTAATACACGATCGACTTCAGCAATCAACTCAGGTGCTACATGATCAAGGTTAGAAAGCCGTAAGACCACCTCAGCTTGTAAGCTTTCTGGTAATCGTTTTAGCACCTCACCTTTTTTTTCAGGCTCTAGATGTGCCAAAATCACTGAAATTGTTTGAGGATGTTCGTTGATCAAAAAGTTAGAAAGCGATTTCGCATCTACAATTTCCAAGCTTTCCAAATTTCTTTGCGCAGGAGAGGTCGCACTTAAGTGACCTAAAATTCCTCGAGCCCGTTCTTCGCCTACAGCATCCATGACTGTATCTTTATTGGTAACTCTATCAGAAAAAATATATTCTTCTGATTCACTAATAGATTCATAAAACTCTTCAAGAACCCGCTTTGTTACATCCACAGGAACAATTCGATATTTTTGCATAGTTCCTAACAGTTTGCGAATATCTCCATCGTCAATATGTTTAAAGAGAAGTTTTGCTGATTCAGGCCCTAAGTAATTAATTAGAATAGCTGCTTTTTCAAAGCCTCGTAATTCTTCAAAATTGATATTATCGATTTTCTGCAAACGTACTGTCATCACATATCCCTCCTAGAGAGCCACAAGCTAAATGCACCAGCTGCTTTTTCTTCATCTTTTTCCATAATAGACATGATTCTCTCTTTTAAGAGCTCACTTTCTGCTTTGTCAGGATCTATAGATTCTTCTAAGACCGGTAATGCCCCCGACATTCCTGGAAGCGAATTATCCACAGACTGTAGTTCTTCCAACTCTTCAATCGTTCGTGGCAACATGTCCTCCACACTGTCTTGAAATGAATCAGTGACCCATCTCATAAACGGTCGAACAACAATAAAGAAGAAAAGAGCTAAGCTAAATCCTAAGAGCGACCACTTAAATAAAGAGTTCAAAAGCTTTTTTCGCTCTAATGTTGTTAATAGTTTTTCTGCTTCACTAAAGTCTTCTTTTTCAAATTGTATATTTTCAATTGTAACACTATCACCACGCTGTTGATCAAAACCAATAGCATTTTTCACAATTGTCTCATATTTAGCCAACTCTTCTGGTGTTCTTGGCTTCCAAGTTTCTTTGGCTTCTGAGCCCTCGCCTTCAAAAAGAGTCCGTCCATCAACAAGAACGGCGACACTGATTCTCTCAACTCCACCAGCTCCTTTTTTAATATTTCGAACTGTTTTTGGAACTTCAAAATTTTGAGTTTTCAATTCTTTTTTCACATTTTGCTTAAATCCAATTTGCCCCTGATCCTCAGCCCCAGGTAAATTCGCTCGAGCCCCAGGAATTCCTGCCGGATTCGAACGACTTCCATCAAGGAGCTCTTCTTCTGATTGTTGACTCTTCAAAGCCGTTGCATCTGGGTCAAGCTTTTCCTCAGTCGTAACAGTGGATCGAGGGTCTAACTGAGCATTGACACGGGCAATGACTTTTCCAGCACCAACCACTTTTGAAAGCATGGATTCAATACGGTCCTCGAGTTGTCCTTCCACCTTTTTTTGCATTTCTAAAATTTCTGCTGTCATCGCGCCATTTTCCGAATGATGCTGACTTAAAACTTTTCCACGAGAATCGACGACAGTCACATTCTCTGGACTCAAATGCTCCACACTAGAAGACACCAAATAAGTGACTCCACGAACTTGCTCAGGAGTCAGATGCTTTCCCGGTTGCAACTCCACAACCACAGAAGCCGTTGTTTCTCCTTGCTCTTCTAGAAATGTCTTTTTAGGTGGCATTGCCAAAATCACTTTTGATTGTTTCACAGCATCTAAAGTGTTAATAGCTCGAATCAATTCTCCCTGAAGAGCTCTTTGATAGGTGATTCTTTGCGCATAAGACGTCACTCCAAAGTCTTGTTTCTCAAATAATTCTAATCCCACTTGGCCAATTTGCGAAGACCCCACCTCTGTCATAATTGCCATTTGTGTTGAATGCAGCAATTCTTTGGGAACTAAAACCGTTGATCCTCCATCTGCCATTTTAAACGGAATATTCTTTTTTTGTAATTGATCCACAATAATGGCCAGTTGATCTGAGGGAATATTTCTAAATAGCACCACATGATTCGCTCCAGACATCATCAAAGAGACAATAACAAGAGAGACTATAAAAACGGCTGCTGAACCAAGAAGAGAAACACGTTTTACCGGTGTCAGAGTTTTATAAAACTCTTTAAACTGAATCACCAAATTTCCAAATAACTTATTCAAAGTCTTCCCTCCAGTTAACGAAAATCAATCTCTTAAATGCTCTGACGTCAAACTTGCATTCTCATAATTTCTTGATACGCTTCAATAATTTTATTTCTCACTTGGACCATAAGCTTTAAAGCGACGTCTGCTTTTTCTGCCGCAATCATAACATCTGGAATACTCTTTGCTTTCCCTGTCGCCAAATCTTCCATCTTTTTATCTGCAACTTTTTGCAACTGATTGACTTGATCTACTGCCTCAGTCAACGTATCAGCAAATGATTTTCCTTGTTGAACCTGTGGGCCCAACATCTCTCTTTTCATGCGAGAATCTTGCAATTGACTGGTCGTTTGCCCCGTGTCAATGATTCCCTCTGCTGCTCTTACCGTAAATCCACTCATAAAGATTCCCTTCTCCCTTTATGGATTATCGACCAATTTCCAATGCCGACATGGCCATATCTTTTGTTGCTTGCATGGCCGATACGTTCGCTTCATAAGATCGAGTTGCTTGAATCATATTTGTCATTTCTTCCATTAAATTAATATTTGGATATGCAACATATCCGTCTTCATTGGCATCTGGATGATCTGGCTCGTATTTCAGCAATGGAGCTTTTCGATCAACAAGAACATCTGTCACTTGCACTCGTTGAGTTTTGAGATCTGGCGCACTCGTTAAGATTTCACCAAAATTACGAGCATCAGGCATAGCCTCAAAAACAATATCTTTTCTTCGGTAAGGTCCACCCTCAGGAGTTCTTGTCGTATTAATGTTGGCAATATTTGATGAAATTGTATTCATGCGTTGGCGTTGTGCCGTTAAACCACTTGCAGAAACTCGCATGCCTGTAGAAAAATCCATTATCTAGCTCCTTCTGTTGCAGCGTACTTCATTGCTCCCAACTTCTTGTTAATTAACTGGAGAGCAGCTCGATAGAGAATTGTATTTTCTGAAAGTGTCGCCATTTCTTTTTCCAGATCCACTGTATTTCCATCATTTGTTAAATTAATATCTGGATTATCGTAAACATCGGCTCGAACTCTTCCTACTGCCCCTTGGCCCATTAAAAAGTGTTCGTTATCAGATGTATGCATTTTTCCCAAGCCCTCGTGATCGAGAGCTCGTGAAAGAGCTTCTTCAAAATCTACTTTTTGAGCTTTATAGCCTGGCGTTTCTGCGTTGGCGATATTAGAAGATGTTATATTTTGCCGTAAAAGCCTTAAATTCGCTGAGGCCGCTAAGGCATCTGTCGTTTTATCAAAAATCTTACTCATAAAACATGCACCTGTTTATATTCATTAATCTTATTTCTTAAGGTTCGAATACTAATTCCTAAAAGTTGCGCGGCCTTTGTTCGATTTTGCCCCGTAAAATCAAGTGTTTTTAAAATCAAAAGTCTTTCCGCTTCAGAGACTGTCATCCCTGGCTTAATGCCTCTTTCTTCTTTATTTTTGCCATAATCCTTAATAGAGATATCGTTAACATCAATCATAGGATCTTTTGAAAGAAGAACTGATCTTTCAATGACGTTTTGAAGTTCTCGAATATTGCCTGGCCACTCCCAATGGATGAGTTTTCGAAGAGCTTCGTCAGAAAAACTTTTTGAGGGTAAACCATTATCTGCGGCTGACATTTCTACAAAAAGACGAGAAAGAAGCTCAATATCTTTTACTCTTTTTCGAAGCGGAGGAATTTCAAAAGGAATAACATTAAGACGATAGAATAAATCCTCTCGAAATTCACCACTAAGAACCATGTCATGTAAGTTTCTATTGGTTGTTGCAATAATTCTTACATTCACTTTTGTTGGCGCGCTGGCCCCTAATCTCTCAACTTCTCCTTCTTGAATGACTCGAAGAAGTTTTGCTTGAAGCAATAATGGAAGCTCTGAAATTTCATCTAAAAGAAATGTAGAGTCATTTGCCAACTCAAATTTTCCTGGTTTTCTTTGGTCTGCTCCCGTAAAAGCTCCCTTTTCATAACCAAAAAGTTCACTCTCTAGCAGTCCATCTGGTACCGCTGCACAGTTCAACGCTACAAAATTTTTATTTGCTCGATGACTTTTCGCATGGATATAACGAGCTAATAATTCTTTCCCCGTCCCACTTTCTCCCGTAATAAGCACGGTGGCTCGACTGCCGGCAACACTCTCCGCCATTTGTAGAACTTGTTGCATTTTGCTATCCGCTGTATGTATGACACTGAAATCTCTTACAGCCACTCTGAACTCCTATTTTTTCTCCGACATTGCCGGAATGCGATTAATATATTTCTTATAATCATTTTGCCATTTTGCATCTTTCAAACGTTCATCCGCGAGCTTTCGAAACATGGGTTCTTTTGCCTCGTCTATTTTTTCCCATATTTTTTCAGCTCCATTAATATCACCTGAATCAAAAAGAATTCTCCCTGCACGATAACGAACCGCCGTCATTGGTTTTTGACTTTCAAATTGACTCAATAAGTTCATATATGTTTCAACAGCTGCTAACTTTTTTCCTTGTTTCTCTAAGGTCTCACCTCGTAACCGCAAAGCTTCTACTTTTAAATCATTTGATATATTCGCTGATGCGGTTTTAAGATCATCAAATCGGCCTAATGTTTGAATCGCATCTATATACTCTTTGGTTTTCATTTGATTTCTTGCCAATCGAACTAATACAGGAGCTAAAAGCTCTGGTTTTCCTTTCCATCCGTCTTCAAGCTCAATAAGACTTTTTTTGGACTCCTCAAGAAGTCCTCTTTGTTCAAAAACTTCCGCTTTTAACTCCACCAACTCAATATTCTCATTTGGAGTTCGTAACTCTTTTTTATCTATATCTTTAATCAGCTGTTGAGCCTCAATGTATTCTCTCCTTGCAGTATGGGTTTTTGCCATACGGAGCCGTAGCTCTGAGAGAGTTGGTAATTTTTCAGTCACTCGCTTTTCTTTTTCTTCGAATGTACCCTGAATTTTTAATAATTTTTCATAAGTTTCGTCATACTTTAAATAAGCCTCTTTAAATACTCCCGCCTGCTCATAGGCCTGTCCAATAAAATAAGGAATGTCTAAACGTTGGGAGCTTCGTAACCAAGTTTTTTGATATTTCCCATTAAATTTGAGAACATCCATATAATCATGAGCACGAATATTTTTATTCATAACCTCAGCAATACTTCCCATAATTTTCTGTTTAAAAAACTGAACATCTGTTGATGTTGGATTTTTCTGATAATAAGTAATAAGAAGATTCATTGCTTTGAGATGTTCATCACGCTTTGAAAACCCATCTGCTTTCATAAGAGTCACAAATTCATTAATTCTTGGAAGGTCTGAGGTTTGAGCAATGTTATCAATTTCTTCCATTGCTTTTTTAAGCTCTTTCTCTTTCATGCCCTTCATTTGTTGACTGAGCATTCGAATCCGAGCAATTTTAGCTCCTGGGTTATCTCGATATCTAAAGTAAGACTCGAGATAAGCTCCAATAACTTCACTTTTGTCAGCCCCTAAGATATCTAAATTTTCTCCAATTCGAGTCATGGCATAACCACCATGAGGGTGAGATGGAAAGCGGCTTAAAAATTCAACATAGTTATTTAATGCCCCCTTATAATTGCCTAACCAAAAATTGGCTTCTCCCATATTATAATGAGCATTAGGAAATTGACTTTCATACTCTGGATACAGCTTAAGAGCATTTTCATAAGCGGTTATTGCTTTTTTATAATCTCGTTTTTGAAAATAGACATCACCAATACGGTAATAAGCTTCAATTCCCTGCTTTTTACTATTTGCCGTTTTTGATAAATCTTCATAAGAGGCTAAAGCATCATCATATTTATTGAGAATTAAAAATCCCGCAGCAATTGCTTTTTTTGCTTGGTCTTTATATTCCGAATTTTTATTTTTCTCTAAGAATGCCTGAAAAGACTGTATTGTCTCTATACCATTTTCTCTTTCGAGCTCAGCATATCCAAGTAATAATTCTGTTCTTTCTCTTAATGGAGACTCTGGAAACTTCTTTAAAAGATCTAAGTATATGGCTCGTGCCTGCTGATAAGATTTAAGATCATTTTCTTTACGAGATTTATCAAAAAACATTTCTGCCGCTAAATGTTTTATCATTTCCTCATATTCAGACTTTGGATATTTATCCATAAAGTATTTATATGTTTTCATAAAGAGACCTATACGGCCCTTTTTATATAATTGAAGAAGAAGGCGAGCCTCTTTATTTTCTCTCGTTTCTTTTTC
>JAGRAB010000079.1 GCA_020435085.1 Bdellovibrionales bacterium
CTTATTTTGAAGTTCTCAATGACACATTAATCGGAAAGTTTTTACCCGCCTATACAAAACGTCCAAAAAGAAAAGTCGTTGCTCAACCTAAGTTTTATTTTTTCGACGTAGGTGTCGTCAATCATTTAGCACAACGTGGAGAGATACTCCCTCGCTCGGAGCTATTTGGAAAGGCCTTTGAAAATTGGGTCCATCATGAGTTGACAGCTTATCTTTCATATTCAAAACGAAATGAAAGTTTAAGTTATTGGAAAATTCACCAAGGTCCTGAAGTTGACTTTATTGTAGGATTCATGAAGGCTGCCTTTGAAGCAAAGGCCTCTGCTAAAATTCACTCAGATCATTTAAAAGGACTTCACGAAGTTAAAAAGGACTACCCTCAACTTAAAGGTAGGTACATCATAAGCTTAGAACCAAACTCTCGTCAGATAGATAATGGAATAGTTATTTTAAGTGTTCCAGATTTTTGCCATCGACTTTGGAGTGGAGATTTGATTCCAAATTAAATCCTTTCACAACTTATCAATCAAATTGAGAACAGATGCCTTAGCACGACTATTTTGCAACATGCTGCAAAATAGTCATAACCAGAGAGGTGCTTCAGAACACCTCAACTATCGCAAAAAATCAAGAAGTGACGGCTGAACCAATTTTCCAGACGTTTGTAGAGTGGCCTTCAACGCGCTCTCTGTTTTATTCATATCACTCACTGTCTGGAAAATATCTGCATCTTCAAGCTCTGAAATAGTGACATTATTATCCACTTTTGCTTTTTGCAGAGTTTCTCTCGCATTATCAAGGGCCATTGAACGCGCCCCCACCTGAGCTCTTGCCATTACGACTTGAGAAATGGCTCGATCCATGTCTTCAATCGCATTTTGAATACCTGTTTTATCATTGGTATTTAAAGCCACATACATTTTTTCAACAACATTAAATAAATTCTCACCGGTAGCTTCATTTGGTTCAATAAGACCAGGGTTTTCCACCAACATATCATCATTGCCCTGTCCTCGAGAGGCTGGGGCCCTTAAATCTGTTTCAGGAGAATCTTCCTGTTGCTGCTTCTGCGGTACCATATTTTTTTCAGCACTGGTCTGCTGCTCTTCTTTGAACTGCTCTATTGTCAATGCCTGTTGTGGTGTTGCCGATGTCACACCAAAAGAGTTATGGCCCTCTCCAAGGAAAACTTTACTTCCTGGCATATTAATTGGAACATAGGATTGTTTATCGGTTTGAATTTGCATTTCACCAGCATCACCTTGATACTGGCCCTCAATACTAAAAGGAGTTGTTTGAGTTTTAAATCCCCCAAAAATAAATCGATCTCCTAATTTTCTATTTCCGATTTGAATAACCTGGTCAAAGATTTGAGATATTTCTCGAGCAACAACTTTACGCGACTGACCACTCGCGCTGGCATCATTGGCTTGTGAAATTGCAAGCTCTTTTGCACGAATGAGGTTTTCAGTCAAATCTCCTAAGGACTGGTCTGTATATTCTAAAAATGACCTTGCATAACCTAAACTTTTATTAAATTGCGTATTACCTGATAAATCCACTCGCGCAGATAATACTCTTGCCGCAGCAATTGGATCATCCGACGGCTTATTCATATTTTTTTGTGATGCCGCCTTATTTTGCAAGTCTGCCATCTCCTTACGATTTTTCGCAAGGTTTCGGTTGACTTGATCAAAATTCATTTTATCGGCAATACGCACTTAAGGTCCCCTACATTCTCTTCAAATTCAAAACTGTATCCATCATTTCATCTGCCGTTCGAATAAGACGTGCTGAGGCATCAAAGGCTTTTTGAAACTCAATCATCTTTGTGGCTTCCTCATCAAGACTCACGCCACTAATACTTTCTCGAATATTTTTTAATTGCTTCAGTGTGTCCACTTGAGTGTCATAAGCCGAGTTGGCTCGTTGAGTCTCTATCCCTATTTGACCCACCATTGAACTATAAAAATCATCAACAGTAAAAGAGTCATCTGAAAGAACTTTTTTATATTGAATAGCCGACATGACGTTGGCAATTCGATTGTCTCCAGGTGCATTTATATCTCCTGCAGCAGCAATTTTTCCCACATCATTGATAATGGTTTGATTAAGTGTGAGAGATTGCGCCGCTCCTTTTACTTCTTTCGGTTGCATAAAGAAAGCTTCGCCCTTTTTATTATACCTATCAAACCCTTCAATATGGGCTTTATTGACTTCCGTACTTAATGTATAAGCCAATGTGTCTACCTTATTTTTTAATCCCGCAATGACAGTATCACGAACCTGGAGAAGGCCCCCCAAGTCACCACCAGTAATCTGTTTTGTGATATTCGTTGGTGTTCCTTCTTCTGTTGAACGATAAAATACATCAAAACCACCTTCAGGTTTTCCATCTCTTTCTTGAGTCGCGGCCACAAATAAATCACGACTTGAAAAGCCTGACACCAAAACGGCACTATTTCCTGCCGTAATACTTAACTGCCCCTCTTCACTTTCTCCATAGCGAATATTAACAAGCTCAGAAAGTTTTTTTACCAATACATCCCGGCGATCACGTTCATCATTCGCTGTTACACCTTGAAGTTCTACAGCTTGAATTTTTTCATTCAGATTGGCGATTTCTCTTGTATATTGATTAATTTCCTCCACTTTTGCTGAAAGTCGAAAATCAACATCACTTTGTAATTCGCCAAGTTGATGATCCATTCTTTGAAAATCCTTTGCTAAAAATTGACCCGACTCCTTTACCATTGTTCGCGTCGCTAAGCTCTCTGGATTATTCGCCAATTCTCTTAAAGAGTTAAAAAATTCAGACATAAACTGATTCAAACCTTTATTTACTTGTTCATTATAAACTTGTTCTACACGAGAAAGCATAGAAGATCGACCTTCCATATAACCTAGTTTTGAACCTTCAGCTTCAATTTGTTTTTCAATAAATGGATTATTAACTCGCGTGACTTCACTGGGGCGAGCTCCCATTCCAATACGAAGTTTACCCTCTCCAACAGGTTCATTTGTTTTTGTCTCAACTCTTTGTCGAGAAAATCCTTCGGTATTTTTATTAGCGATGTTATGAGCAGTCGTTTGCAAAGATGTCTGTGAGTTCATCATAGACCTCTTGCCCACATCCATCATGGACCAAATTCGCGACATCCTGTCTTTCTGCCTTTCTTGTCTCTCATCCTGAGAAACATCCCAAAGCTCTTTATTTAAGCCTCTCGACTGACGAGCTGCCCGGAAGACGTCTTTCCTTCCACTTTTTTGCCCTGTTTTTTATAAACAGGATTCTCATCCAAACTATTTTTAATGGCTTTCAGAGCTCCTGTAATATTATGGAGTGCTGATTTCACCAAGCTTTCATTTTGTTTGTTAAACTCATGAATTCTTTTAAGTAACAAATCTAAAACTGAGTGAAGTGTTCGCAAATGCTCTCCCTCAATATTATCGAGAGCTACTGCAATATCCAATAAACGAGGATTCTCAATATCTAAATTGAGTTTTGAGCATACCTCTGTCGCAAGTCGAATTCGTTGAGTCTCGAGAGACCTTACTTTTATCAACAAAGCTTCTTTAGCTTTATTATTTTCACTTAAATCATCGAGATGTGCTGAAACTAAAATATCTTTTTCTTTTCTTACAACATCTAATAAAGATCGATAAATCTTAATTTCATTGTCTAAGACTTGAACTAGCTCGTTATAAACTTGTTTTATATTTTCATTCATCCTTGAATGACTCCCAATTTAGTTTCTATCAATCCGGCATGAGTAAATGTTCATCAACAAGACGATCTGCAATCGCAGCAGAGTCTACATTATATGTTCCTTCATCAATCATTTTTTGTAATCGTGCCACTTTTGCTTCATCAATAGAGTCCTCTGAAGCTATTTCTTTTGCACGGCTCATTCGCTGTGCATGCTCTGAGAGGTTGAGTTGATCTGTTCCTTTTACGCCTGCTGATTTCCCACCAATCGAGACTCGATCTGTCACTTGATCGCTCGCAGTTTTTTCCGTTTTGGAAGAATCCACTTTGTTAAGTGAGTTGTTGATTCCATTTATTCCAACGTTAGATACTTTCATTTTTCCTCCAAATTCTCCTAACTTTATCGTATCATATTGAGACACTTTTCCGCAATGTATCGAAGTCCAGTCGAGTCTTGAACATCAATATGAGTGCGGATTTCCGCTCATTCTATACACTTTTTGTCACACGCCAAGACAAAGTTCCTACTGAACCACCAACGCTTCCAACTTTTGTTCCTGCCTCTATGCTTTTCCCTTTCAGCTGATCTACAATTTGGCCTTCAAAAACTAATTTTGAACTCATACCATTGTCGTGGTCAATTTGAATGACTTGCCTTCCTGATTCTACTGCAAAAACCTGGCTCACTCTCCCAGACCAAGGGCTAGTGACCTCGTAACCTTCTTTTGGTCCCTGGAAAATAAATTGACTGCTTCCTGGCAGTTGAGGCGTATCAAGCATAAGAAATTTCTTTTCATTATCAATAGGAATACTTTGTTTTTTTTCACTTTCTTTTCCTGTAGGAATGGGAAGAGGTCCTTGAATAGGCATAACAGGTACTGCTTTTGGTCCACTCCCAAAGCGATCTTGTAATTGATTGTAAATAATATCTGCAAGCCCCACACCACCACGGTTGGACCACCCTTGAATATATTCTTCATCTAATTGTTCTTGAAAAATTTTTTCTGCAAAATTTTGTTGAATTAACCCTGATGGTTTTACTGTATTTCGCATGGCTTTCACCATTTCTCGAATAAACTGTTGTTCGTATAACTTTGAAGCTTCTCTGAATTTTTGATCTTCATTTTTCAGAGCTGCTTCTCGAGAAATTTGAAGGGAAATTCCTTTGTCAATTTTCAATTGAGTCTCCAAAAAATAGGGGGAAGATGAGTCAGTGGGTGCACATCCTGTGCTTTCCGTGGCAAACCCGGGGCAGTCAATCCTTGACTGCCACTGAATTTTGAAGTCTGTTTCCTGCGAGAAACTGAGTACTCCTGGCAACCTTCCTGGTTCTTAAACTCTAACTCACCAACCCCCGTTGTACTTCTTCAGGACATCCTGTCCTAAAGAAAATATATTAGATAATTTAAAAAGTTTTACTCTTTTGATGTTTTCAAAGTTCTTACTAGCGTGATGTGTTTTGCCAAAGGCAAAAGTAAGAAAGGGCAGGAGGCCCGTCTTTGAAGACATCAAAAGAGTAAAACTTTTTAA
>JAGRAB010000080.1 GCA_020435085.1 Bdellovibrionales bacterium
GAAGAATTTGTACCCTTTACTTGCGAAACTTTTGCTTGAAGAATTTCAGCTCCCAATCGAAAATTAATGGCTTCATGAATTTTAAATAAAAACCCAAGCTCAGCTCCATAATTGATATTTGGCTTCTCTGACGACAATGTCGTGCCATTGCCTGAAGATTTGGAAAAAGCATCTTGATCTACGGCAGATAACCCCCCCGTACCACGAAAATAAGCAGCCATGTCTTCCGTTTTAAAAGAAAATTTTCTCGCTTCCGCCGGCCAACCAAGGCAGATAAAAATAAGCAGGAGCCCTTTTAGAGTCGTCGCCTTTAATTTGTAAGGCCTCTTCAACCTTTTCTCCTCGGCTCAATTTTTATAGGTTTCATATCTAAGACAATTCGACTTGGACTATCGGGAGATGAAAGTTGAAAAACCTCGACTTTTGTCGGGCGATAAAAATTTAATACTAAGTTTGTTGTTGCATCTTCCGGGTCATAGGTGATTTCAGCACTTTTTATAAGAGGTGACTTTTTAAAAATTCGATACAATTTATCTTGATCCACTCCAGAACGCCCCACTTGGCTCAAATCAATCACGGCACGCGAAGGTTTTTGCTCAATCGACACATGAAAATAGCTCATTTCACCAAGAATGGGCTTTCCTTTAAGGTCTCCCATATCAAGCACCACACGCTCTAGGCTTTCTTTTTTTGCAAAATTCCTACGAACATTAATAAGGGTATAACCCTTACCCACTCGTCCACCAATCACCACACCACTTTGTAAATAAGCCCCCACTTTTTTGTCTAAAGATCGCT
The DNA here is from genome assembly GCA_020435085.1 of Bdellovibrionales bacterium. GTDB lineage: Bacteria > Bdellovibrionota > Bdellovibrionia > Bdellovibrionales > UBA1609 > JABSOQ01. Next base: position 799 of record JAGRAB010000080.1, read on the forward strand.
TATATTTTGAAGCTGCATATCCATGATTTCCCATCAGCACGAATAAACTTAACACGATCCCTGTGAAAATTGACTTCATAGATGTCTCTCCCTTACTTGTTTCTAAAAGTCATTAAATCGAATAATTGGAGCTCCCGCAAGTGATAGAAGTGCCAAAGTTCGTCACTTCAGTAAAAAAATGTCATGTTTTTTTAAATGAACCCACGTGTTTCTAAGAGTTTGTACGAAAAATTGGCTGGTATACTTTTTGGAGGTTTTCGGGGGTGTGCAGGATTTTCAGGGTGCACTTTTTTGGAGGAAGACTAAAATGAAAAAAAGCCTTTTGATTTTCATGAGCCTACTCATGGCAACACTCTTAACGGCTTGCCCCGACAAAGGAAGCAAAAACGGTGCGGCTCCCGTGGCCACAGCCCCTCCTGCGACTCCCTCACAAGCATGTCACTATGACTGGCGTGACGGACGTTATCGCTGGGAAGATGGCAACTATTGCAGCTATGACGACTGGTATGATCCTAATGCCTGTTATAACTATTATTATAACCCTTATTATGATCGTTATTATGATAAAAGTGGTTCTCCTATGGATAGCTGTACTAATAACACCTATGACAATAATGGACTCGTTGTTCCTTATCAAAACTGGTATGGTGGCTATGCAAATACTGGGTATATCTACTATTACAATACATGCCCACTTGGATACACGGCCATCAACTTTGGCGGCGGTATTTACAACTGTGTTCTTGTAAATCCACCATCAAATTATTTAAACTTTTATTGGCATGTTTGGCTCAACTTTTAAAAACCCTTGATCTCAGGATCTTCTGGCATTTCGTCAGCATCAATTCTCAAAGGCTGCTTGCAGCCTTTGAGCCGAATGAGTGAGTAGCCTGTAACGCCCTTCTTCCACACATTATTAACTTCTTGATAGCTGGTAAATACCTCAACAGATTCAAAACCCATAAAAGATTCACAAGTCCCTTGCTGAATCCAATTTTTTACTCGCGGATGAGTGCCGTTACGAATAAGATGAACCGTTTCTTTGACATGCTCAACAAGTTCATTTTCATTTGAGAAATAGCCTTCATTAAGGCCGGCGAGAATTCGACCACCATTACCAACATCCACTCCACCAAAGCTTTGATACTCAGAGGCATGTCCCGCAAAAGATCCAAATAATAAACTCAATGCAAATATGGACCAGCGCATCTTACTTCTCCCTTCGAGTCATTGGTAACAATTGTATATTTAATTGATACACTTCATCTGGTGACTCTAAGTTACTTGCATACTCGTTGATCTCTTTTCGAAATTCTCGAATACGCTCTTTAATATAAGCCAAAGACGACTGACAAATAGGAAGTGTGACCCCATTAAATTCACGTTCATCCACAGGTAAATTTTTTAATGCTTCTTTTGCCAAATCGAGCATCGAATCATGATATTTAGGAATCGCCGTACTTTTAATTTCATCAGGAACGGTAATCGCTCCTTTTGCTTGTTTTAAACGACCGTTTTCCTCAACAAGTAATCCCAATCGCTTCAAGTCATCAATCGCTGTTTCAATTTGCGGTTGAGAAATTCGAAATAACATTTTTGAACGAATCCACTCTGGATCCGGCTGAAAGTCTTCAAAGTCGGCCATAACATATATGACAATATGATACCAGCTGCTCAAAAATTGAAATTGATGCTTTTCTAATAAGGAGAGTCCTTTTCGATTTTTTTCTGATACAACTTGGTTGAAGAGAGAGACTTTTTCAAGAGGGTCTTTACATTGATTATACTTAACTAATAACTCGAAAAGCTTAACATCTTTTTTGTTTTTTAAACTAAGACCTTTTAAATATTTTCGTACAGTTTCTTGAGTCAAATTTCTTTGACCATCCATAACCATTTTTAAGTGTCCTGAAGATCCTAAATCAGCTTTTTGTGCAAAAACCCGATAGCTATAGGCATGACTTGCTTCTTTTTTGGCATCATAAAAGTCTCTCAAAAATTCTCGATAGTTGAGATAATCAGAAACTCTTGGTAGCTCCTTTTTCATCAACTGTTCC
>JAGRAB010000081.1 GCA_020435085.1 Bdellovibrionales bacterium
ATATTCTGACTTTTCCGACTGTGGATGAAGTCCTCGCCGCCGCTCAAGCCAAGTAATTCTATAGGGCGGTTGATCTGGAAGCCCCGTGAAGCTATCAAAGTCAAAAATGTCTCCATTTAATATCAACTCAATAGGCTCTCCCGCTGTCTGTTTATGAATAAACCCCAAGAATTCCTTAAACTCTTCATCAAAAAAAAACTCTCTGGTTTTATACTTTTTCCAAAGAGGATAGCGAAGGTTTACCGGCTCTTCTTCACAGAGATGGAGATCGCTGACAATTGCTGTGTATTTTGCTTCTGAAAAATCTTTCATTACCACTTTTAGTTTATCGAAAACTCTTAAATATGGGGCCTCAATATTTTGAGAGGCGACAAAGGTCGAGCATTCAAAGGCACCCTGGAGTTCAGTCAGCGATTGAACCCTAACTCAGTTTTTACTTCATCAATGGGTGTTTCCCAGTAAAGATTCCAATCAACTAATATAAGGAGCTTCGCCTTTTCCCCAAGAGCTTGACCAAGACTTATTTGATCGATGAATTCTTCAATTTTTTCAGGTGCCTTAAACAGTGTTATAAAGCAGCCTCCTCCAATTGCTACCATTGAAAATGGCCAACCCAACTGTTTGGCTTGAAAAGCTTGAAGCCCGATCTCTCCTGAAATAGAGGTATCAAAACCCGTCACAACATGCCAAATATCATGAACTTGTCGCATAAGGTTTCCTAAAAAGCTCAAGTCATCCATTACCTTTACTCCATCAAGGTCATTGGGGTTTAGCCCATTGCTTGTGAGATGATTAAAATAAACTCTCCCAAGGCTTTCAGGCGGACACTGAGAGTAAAATTTAAAATCAGGGTTAAAAGACAGTCGTTTTTCAGAAAAAAACTCTACCCCTCCGGGTTGTGCTTTTATTCTTTTTACAACCTCTTCGGTTAAACCAGAGGCTCTTATAATATTACCAATTTTAACAGAACGAGAAACATCATTGGGGTTGAGTGCCCCACGCAAAATTTGATAAAAAAGTTGAGTTTTTTGTAGGTTTGTCACTTCCTCGCCTCCCAAAAACATTTAGAAGCTCATGATTTTTTCAAATATTTCTGCATATAACCAAACCAGCAAGGCATGTCTATGGCAAAAGAATTTCAATCCTTAGCCCAAAAACGTCGCTTTTGAGTATTCCCTATACCCACCCATTCCAAAGGAAAATGTAATATATTGTAATAACTACGATTTTTAGTATTCTCTCCCATCACCCACCGGCATTGGATTTGCTCTCTTTTTAAAGCAAATGAAACACTGTGGGTATCAACAAACAAACCTCTCCCCGGCAACTCGCCGCTGGAGCCAAAAAGCGGGAGCCGTCCTTCTCGCCACGCTCGCCCTGTCTTTAACAGGCTTTACTAATGTCTTTAGTCGTTCTTCAAGTGCGAGCAATGAAAATTTAAACATTTCTGTTCATCCGACTCCCGTTGTTGAAGAGATGGCCGATTGGTATGATCCATTTCACCTCTGGCCTCATGCACCCCGATTTACTGAGCAAGAACAAGTCTCTCGCCTCAATAAAGAAAATATTCTTGATGACCACCTCAATAGAATTTCTTCTGATTTTAAAGTTCCAAAAGGTTTAAAAGAACGCGTTAGTTTTTGGTTTGATATCTATACAAAGCACGGACAGTTTGAGCATGTTATCCACCACACGCTCTACCCTTGGGTCATTTACAAGGTGATTGACGGTCGAGATATTATTGCAACTAGTAAAGGTCCTCTTTGGCTACGACAAAAAAAAATTATCTCTCTTGTTGTTGCTGAAAAAAGAAAAATTCAAAAGACCCTTCGAAGACTTTCTCGCAAGAAACGTTTTAAGAAGCTCTCACCAGAAGAGCGATCCCTTTATAAAGCTCTTGCCGCCATACCGGGAAAACGTTCTTCGGTTTTTCGCACGGCTGCCAATAATATTCGCTCTCAACTTGGTCAAAAAGATTTCTTTGAAGCTGGCCTTCGACGAAGCAGCAAATACCTTTATTTAATGGAGCAAGAGTTCAGTAAAAATGGTTTGCCTTTAGAGCTTACAAGAATGCCATTTGTCGAATCTTCTTTTAATGAAAACGCCGAAAGCAAAGTTGGTGCAAGTGGTATCTGGCAAATTATGCCTCTCACAGGACGGGCCTATTCTATTGTTACTCGATTTATTGACGAACGTAATTCTCCACTAAAAGCAACTGAAGTTGCTGCGACCGTTTTAAAAAAGTATAAGCGCGCCTTAAAAAGCTGGCCCCTTGCAGTTACGGCTTATAATCATGGAATTGGAAATATCAGGAAAGCGATTCGTGCCGCACGGTCAGAAGATCTTGCTGTGATTATTTCTCGTTACCATCGTGGAGAATTTAAGTTTGCCTCTTCTAATTTCTTTAGTAGCTTTTTGGCAGCTCTTCATGCTGAAAAATATCAAGATGCCGTTTATAAAAACATTTTCAAAGAGCCGCTTTTAAATTTTGTTGAAGTTCGCCTCGGACAAAAAGTTCGAGCAAAAAATCTATTGAAACTCACCGGTCTTCCAAAAGATAAACTCTTTTTATACAATCGTGATTTAAAAGACGCTCTTAAATCCAATGCCTTTTTGCCTCGAGGGTATCGGCTGCACTTACCCCCTCAGCAAGCCGATGTTTTGATTGAAAAAATCGGTAAGGCCATCTCTATTCACAGAACAACGATTTCTGGTTAATGGATGAAGCTGGCCCCTTTAATTGCGGAAGATCTTACCCCTCCGTCCTCTAAATATCGTGATTGATTACGAATTTTTGTTGATCGGACGGCTTTCTCGA
>JAGRAB010000082.1 GCA_020435085.1 Bdellovibrionales bacterium
ACAATTAACCGACCAAAACCATGACAAATGATCATAAGAAAAAAAAGATCCCCCTTTTTTTTTCTGACTTTAAAAAAATTGCCACGTTCTGAAAAGTAAATAATAAGAAATGCACTGGCCTCAAAGATCATTGCGTAAATGGGTGTTGGATGAAGGGCAACTCCTGAAGGAGCTTCTGTTCCAGGAGGATAAACAATACCCCAGGGGAGTGTCGTTGCTTTTCCGTAACCACTTCCAGACAAAAGAGTTGCAAATCGTCCCCAAAAATAAGTCACGGGCACAATGGGCGCAAATATATCTAACCATGTGAGAATATCTTGGCTTTTTCTTTTAAGATAAAAAAGTGAAAGAGTAATGGCAAAAAATGCTCCTCCATAGAAAACAAACCCACCTTGCCAAACTTTAAATATATCCAGAGGATTTTCAAAATAGTATCCTGGGGCCTCATAGATGACATGAAAAAGGCGAGCTCCTAAAAATCCACCAATCATAATAATGATTGCCAGGTCCATAGCAACAAGTAGAGATTGTTGATATTTTAATGTACGAAAATAGAGATAAATAATGGCGAGGCAATAAGCTAAGGCAATAACTGTAAAATAACTGGGGAGATAGAAGTCATTGCCAAGCCAGAGAACAGGATACATAGCGGGAACTATTTGATTCCATAAGGTTCAAGATCTTGCAAACTGACGGGACGGTTTTCGCCATTAATATTTATGACGTAAAATAGAGCAAGAATATTTGGTTCATTACTGTAAATGGGTTGTAGCTCATTTTCTGTCATCAAGGTATCTAACAAGGGTCTTTGATCAATATAGTCGACGCTATCATAGAGGCCTTCTTTGGTGGCGACACAACCGGCGGTAGGATAAAATGGGTAATAAGTTGAAGATTTATCTTCATTTCTACGAAGAGTACCATGAATGCGAAATAGATCACGTCCCATGTCTCGAGCGACAACCGCCTCTTTCCACCAGTTGGCTGAATGGTTGGAGGGAGGAATCAGTGACTTTGTTAGGTTTTCACTACTAGAACTGGGAATAAATTGAATAATGAGTCGACGATAACGACCATAAACAGGTTGATTATCAGCATAAGGCATCACTCCGTTGATTGTATAGACTCCAGAGGGAGTACTGCCGTTGCGCTCATTATAGTTTTTGCCGTAACGGGAAAGAGAGAGTTTTTGTTGTGACCAAACTTTTCCTTGAGATGTTTTCACCCATTGATCGTCTTTGTTTTTAATCACCATAAGGCATGTGTACTCACGATTGGTACGACAAAATTGAAAGATTTTTGGTTTCTTATAAAATTTGCCATTGGCATAATTTCGAGCATCTGGTGTTTGAGTGATAAGATCTTTGAGTTGTGAGGATGTTGGAGGTACTGGAACAAAGAAAGAAGAGGCACAATCTTTAGCAAGGGTACTATTCATAAAAACTTTTGAAAATGATTGAGGGTTTATAGAGTTCAAATTGGCACAAAGTTGACTTTGATCTTCTTGTGGCAAAGAGCTCCATTGATTAATTAATTTTGTTTCTAATGTTAAATTCATCGGTTGATTTAATATTTCATGAAGTTGCATATGTAAAACAACCGGGAGTGACGATAAATAATGTTGAGAAAGAAGAGACTTTTTCTCGGGATTGTTTTCAAGCCACTCATCAAAAA
>JAGRAB010000083.1 GCA_020435085.1 Bdellovibrionales bacterium
ATTGAAGTCCACCTTGCCAAATTACACTTTCAAAACTCCGTTAAAGTTTGGCGGCGATTTCAAATGCAAATGAAGCAAGTGTATTTATAATGAGTTCAGGTACTTTCTGGCCCCTTTAATCAGTAATTGGGGTCAAAAAGCACCCCTTAAGCCTTGTAACCCCCTTATTTTTAAGAAGAAAAGAGCTACGACCCTTGCTTTTTGGAACAGGATTTGCTTTATTCATAGGCAAGTGTCAATGTGACTCTGGGAGGTCTTTATGAAAGCTCAAATTTTAACTACCATTACTGCTCTACTTTTCACCTCCTTAATATCTGTTGCTCAAGCCAGCCAATTAGATCAACAAGCTCCTATGACATCTGAGAGCTGGTCGGATGTTTTAGAATATGTGGATCAAACAAACTCATGGTGGACACCAAGCCCCCATGTTGCTCCTAAAGCTCAAGCTCGAAAATCAAGTGAATTTACTGCTGTTAAACAATTGGACCTTCTTAATGAAGCCCTTAAAGGGAGCCAAGTTCTTCGCCCTGGTGTAATCACTATCTTTCGATGTGATCACCCTGCCTGTACAGGTCAATAAATTAAAATTAGCCCTCAAAAAGGGCTATTTATACTACTTGTACCCTAACTCTTTTTGTAATTGTTGATATTGTGGGGCCATTTGCTCCTTCGTTCTTTCCTGAAGAAGACTAAGATTTTCTAACGTATATTCCGTCGCATCAATAGAGGGTTGAATTTGAAGAATAATCTTTCTTGTCCATCTCCCAACATTCATCAAAAATGACCCTTTCGGTTGTACTTGCTCAGCTCCAACAATTAAAAGAGGGACCACCTTCATTTTTGCACCCACCGCAAAAATAAAAGGACCCCGCTTAAATTTTCCTAGTTCTCCTCCTGATTGACGGGTTCCCTCTGGAGCCAAAGCAAAAACAACCCCTTTTGCAACACGAGCACCCGCTTCTTCATAAAGCTTTAAGACTTCTCTACGATTGTCTCTGGCAATGGGAATATGTCCCAAAGAGTGCATGGCGGCTCCAAAAAAAGGGATTTTAAAAAGTTCAATTTTAGCTCCAAAGCGAGGCATCTTAGGAAGCCAACTAATCATGGCAATGATGTCTGTATAGCTTGTGTGATTAAATAAAAATAAATAGCCACGCCCATCTTGAGGGAGATTCTCTAAACCTCGTACTTCCACTTGAATTCCCGAGAGCCACAAAGCCACTCTTCCCCAAAAATAACGGTCAATTTCAAAGGCCAAATCTGGTGCCCTAAAAATCAATGAAATCAGTATTGAAAGAACCGAAAAAAATAATGTGCTTATCGTAATGTAAAACATCATGATAAGCCCCCGAATGAAGGTCACAAGAAAAACCATAAACTCCCCTTTTCCTGGTAATTGCACCTAAAGTAACAATTTTTGGCTCATTTGCCCATTTTCAATCACTGATTTGGCCTCAAATCGAAAATATTGCATTTTTAGCAGGCACCCACATTGCTCATTTTTAAAATAAGACGAGTACGTTTTTACCGTTTTTAAGGAGATATCATGAAAACCCTGATTTTTACCATTATGGCTTCGATTTTATCATTGTCAGCAATGGCCCAAGAGTCTCAAGTCATTAATGAGAACATTGATGAGTTGAATTTAGAGAAAGAGGCAGAAGAAATGGACCATCTTGATCAGGAACGCCATGAAAAACGTGCCCTTGAAGAACGACAAGCTCTGGATAGAGAAGCCCACGGCCTTGAACGTGAGATTAAAAGGTTGCAATCAAAGACTAAATCTAACGAAAATCGACTTGATCGACTTCAAAAACGATACAATAAAAGTTCTAAATATGCTGAAATAAAAAGAAAAGAAGCTGATAAAACAAGAAGAATTCACGACCGCTTACAGGCAAAAGTTTCTCAACTAAAAAATGATGTGGATACTGTTGAACAAAAAGCTGTTTCTGCAAACAGTGAAAAGAAATTCTTACAACGAGAAATTCGACAAGCAGAAAAACGTCAAAAGAATTTAATTCAACGCCGGAACACTGCAAAAAAATTAGTCAAAAAATTAGATAAAGAACTTCGTATACTTAATAAAAGGTCTTCACAACTTCAAGCCAGTAATTCTAAACTGGAAAAGCAAGTGAATGCCTATGAAAGTGAAGCGGAGTCCTTAAAGGAACGTCGTCGGGCATTACGAATACGAAACTAATCATACGAACGGAGACGATTATGAGATTTAAAACTATCATTGCTTGCATAGCTGTAAGTTCCTTTATGGTAACAGGCCAAGCCTTTGCTAATGCCACTGAACAAACTACTTCTTCTGAATCCAGTTTAAAATTGGAAATGGAATCACTTAAAGAAGAAACAAAAAACCCAAGTGTCGACATGAATGTTCAATTGGGGTTAGCCGCTTTTGAGAAAACAGGCGATCAATCACAAAACTCTTCAAAACAAAATGTTTCTGCAGGATTGACATTTGATATTGGCGATAGCAACCGTGTTGTTGAAACCGGACTTGCCTATTTTCAAACCAGTACTGAAAAACAAAATAAAGAGATCAACTCTGGTTATGTAGCCATCCCTTTAAATGCTAAGTTTTATACAAAAGATGCTCAAGAAGGCTTATATATTAAAGCAGGAATGTTGACATCTTTTCTCGTAACAACAAGTGATTCAAAACAAACTCGAAATTTAGACCTTATTGGAAATATCGGCTTAGGAAGCAAAATCAAAATGAGTTCTTCTTATGACTTTATCATTGAAGGCACTTATAACCGTGGCTTTATGGATACTTTAAAATCTTCAGGAGATACTTATAACCAAGGGCTTATGATTCTTGGTGGAATCTCTTTTGGAATTTAAGACTCTATAATTTTTGAAGTAAATCTTTAAACTCCTCTTGAATTTGTTCTAAAGATTTCTTTCGTTTTGTATAAAGGCCCGGATACGGGCCTTTTTCAATGGACAGTTGGTTTCCACTTACACGAGCTTGAAGAGTCACTTTCTCGCCCCGAACAACCGACGTAACAAGCAAGCTTTTGTTATCTTTCGTTGGACAAATTGAAATATACTGAGCATCACGCACTAATGAAAAGGCCGTATTGATTCCAAAAACATAACGCCCCTTATACGTGAATAAATAAAACCCACTTCCACGAAGTTTTACACTCCAATGACCTTGAATATATTCTGACCAATCCGGTGCAATATCCATTTTGTAAAGAAGTTCTTTAAGACCTCTAGGGTCCATGATACAAGAAGAGCTCGCCCACGCAGACCCAGAAATCATGAAAGCAAGGAATCCCAAAATCATTCTTACATGTATAAAATCTTTTACAATTTGCCAGCGACTCATTATTATCCCCCTCCTTATAAAGGTAAAATCATGGATTGCTTTAAAAATCAAAAAATCTCACGCCTTTTGAAGCTTCTACAGGCTCGTATTTTATCGAGGCGGTAATTTAATTGAACCTCGCAATTAATGTGGTCGTTTTGAAAAAATAAGTAGACGGAGCACTAGTCATTGGTCTTAACGACACTGGTCGCAACCCCTATTCTTTACTGTTCCATGGACCATTACCCATAAGAAATTTATACTTAGTAAATCTATTAACTCACTCCATGGACAGGAGGATTTTATGTTTTTACGATGGTTTATTGCTTTATTTCTATTTGTCTCATTTCATTCAGCTTATGCTCAACTCAATGAAGTTCAAAAAGAAAAAGTTTTTGAACTTTATTCTGAAAAAATTCAAAAGCTCTCAAACCTTGATCCTGAAAACTTGAGTACTGCTTTTTCCAAACTCATTTTGACAATGAAAGACTCCAGAGACCATAGAAATTTATTTTTAAAAGTTTTTGATGAGTGGCTTGAAAACCATCCCGAGAAAAAGTCTCTTCTTTCTCAACATGATTTATCTTCACTCCCGGTTGTTTTACATATGCAACTTCATGAAATATTAAATCAACCGGGAGTGAAGATAAATCATGTAGGGAAAGAGTGTA
>JAGRAB010000084.1 GCA_020435085.1 Bdellovibrionales bacterium
ATCTTGTCATCATTTCCATTGCTGACGGCTTCTGAAAAATGGATTCAGACTCAATTTTTAATGAAAGATGAGCAATGGCGTTTTTATAAAACGTCAACTCCAAGTTTATTACAAAAAGCCCTTGTGTCTATTTTAAATAATGAAGGGGATTATTATTCAAGAGTGAAGTTGAGTTTTTTACCCAATCAAAAGGTGATTCGTTCGATAAAAAGTTTCTCTAAAAGCCAGCATCAACAAATCTTGGTGGAGGGAGCTTCAACAGGTTGGTGGTTAACGAATGGAGAACGAGTCGTGAGTTTCATTCAAATTCAATTAAAAAATGAAAGCGATGAATCAAGTTCATTGGGTGAGGTGCGTCTCCAGTATAAAAAAGTGGGCGAAAGAGCTTTAAGGACAGTCTCAGAGCCTATATTGAGAGATGATTTAACAAGTCGAGCACTGATTCCAAAGGCAGATTTCCAATTGGCAAATGCAATGATGGCCGTAGGAATGACCTTAAATGGAGAATCACGTTCCTTTCAACGGATTTTTCCAAAGCTATATGATGATGTGAAAAATTTAAATGTGAGCCCGGAGCTTCAATCTTCTCGCTCCCAGTTTCTTGATCTTTTGAAGGTTCTTCAAGACATTGATCTTTAGAGGCCTATTCTTTTTGCGAAAAGGATAAAAAGGTCCAAATCTCGTTGACTTCTTTATGAGATTTCTTATTTTACCTCAATTCTGACGTATTTTTAAAGTAGGAGAAAAACCAAAATGTATTTGGCTTTGAAATATTTTTTTGGAGTTCTTTTCGTTTTTCCTTCTATAGGATTGGCAGCAAGTATTTCGCTTCTCCAAGGAAACTCTTATAAAACCTATGCTGGAAAAACTGTTTCCAAAAATGTGATTACCATTGATCACTATGGAGATTGGAGTTACGGCAATGTTTATTTTTTCTATGATATCAGTAATGGTTATGAAGCTCAGGACCGTTCTGAGTTTTTTGGCTCGATTTCTCCTTCTTTTAGTATGAATAAGATTTTTAATAAGCCACCAGGACAAGGCTTATTAAGAGATATTTTGATTAAGACAGAATTAGAGCAAGTCTCTGGAGCCTCCCATGTTTATTACTATGGTTTGACTTGGGACCTCAATATTCGAAAGTTTGCTGTAGCTAATATTTCCACAGTCATTCGTGATGACGCTGTAAAACCTGGGGTTGGTGGTCAGTTGAATGCTTTTTGGATTCTTCCATTTGCAAAAAAATACTCATTTACAGGGTTTTTGGCATCGGGACTTATTCCAGAGCATAAAGACTACGTATTTCTCATGACTCAACCACAAATTCTCTATGATGCAAGTGAGTGGATTGATGCACAAACGGGTTCGACTCAGGTGGGTGTGGAGTATTCTTATGGCCTCAATCGCTATCTTAAAAAAGGTGTGCGTGATTCACAGGGCACTCCTGATCCTGGTTTTAATGAGCAAGTCATTCAAGCGATGGTGAAGTTGGTTTATTAGGTTCTATTTAAAAATTTTACTTTTTATTGTTCTTTAATGAGTCTTTTGATTTCAGCAATTTCTTGTCCCATTTTTTTCTCAAAGACTTCTTGTCTATTAAAAAGCTGAGTATAGCCATCGAGAACATAACGGTTTCTATCTTCTTGGGCTTCAATCAAAGTATTTGTTCTATGCGTTACTGCGACAAGTTTTTCTAACTTTGAGTCCATATCTTTAAAACGAGAATTCATTTCTGATCGAAGGATGTTGAACTTAGAATCCACTTTAGAGTCGACAGCATTGATTTTAGAGTCGAGAGCATCAACCTTGGAATCGAGAGCATCAATCTTGGAGTCGAGAGCATCAACTCTAGAGCTCAAGGAGGCAACTTTTAGACTGACAGAAGTAATGTCGGCTTTTAACTCAGCTCGGACTTCATCAAGATGTCCTTTTGATACAGGAATGGCCGAGGACTTCTTTGGCAAAAGAGTTTTCTTTTTTGTGGTCTTTTTTAAAAGTTTTTTAGCTGCCAAATTGACTTCCTTTATGAGTGGGATAATTAACCATAGATCAAGCTTTTTGAGAAGCTTGCGAAACAAGTGCCAGCAAAAGCCTCCAATAAATTAACTTCAGGTAATATTCGAGCCGGATGGCCCGACCAAAAAGGCCTCGATCGGACAATATTAGTCTCCTAATGGGTATGATACATGGCTCAGATCGAATATAGAGCCAATGCAATTGAAAAAAATACAAAATCCCTGTCACTATTATTGCATTTGAAAAGGCGTGTCAAAAGTGCTATAAAAACGGCGGATCTGTAGCCTTTTTCACACAGACCAATGCACTATATCGGAGGACGTTAATGGTGACCTTTAAAGTTGGTGACAATGCGGTATATCCCGGCCACGGCGTGGGTGAGGTAACGGCGATTGAAACCAAGGAAATCATGGGATCTAAGCACTCATTTTATTCTATTAAAATTATTGAGTCTGGAATGAAAATTATGGTGCCTACTAATAATGCGGCTTCGGTGGGACTCCGTCCAATTATTTCTAAAAAAGAGGCGTCTAAAGTTTTAGATATTTTGACTGAAACAAATGTCAAAATCGATAATCAAACTTGGAATCGTCGTTATCGTGAATATATGGAAAAAATTAAAACTGGTTCTGTCTATGAAATTGCAGAAGTTTTGCGGGATCTTTTTGTTTTGAAAGTGGAAAAAGAGTTGAGCTTTGGTGAGCGTAAAATGTTAGATACAGCTCG
>JAGRAB010000085.1 GCA_020435085.1 Bdellovibrionales bacterium
CAAAATGATAGTTTAAGAATTAGCCCGTTAGATAAAACTCTTTGTCATGATGGCAAAAAATTTCATGCAATAAAAGATCAATGTATTGCATTTTCTGGAAAAGAAGAATCTGGTTGTTCAAAGCAAATTGAAGTTGCTATTCAACAACCAATTTATAGCAAAAAAGATGTTTGCTTAGATAGTAATTCACGAGGTTGTAAAAAGTGGGGAGTAGAACCCTTTATTCAAAGTCCTATTCGAATCATGCAACAGATGGATCATCGTGGTATCCGAGTATTAGATGAGTTTGAAGTGATAGTTCCTCATTGTCGGTAAGATATTTTCATAAGAGCCTATTCATAGGCTCTCGAATGAGTAAAATACTCAGTACTGTTCTTTTAAAACTGCGCTTGTCCTTCGCCAATGACTTCACCATTGAGTTTAACAATGTAGTGAATAGGGCAGGCTTTGGAAATCATCGCACTGACTCCACAGTATTTTGTTTGTGAAAGATGAATGGACTCTAAAAGAATATTTTTGTCGACATCGCCTTCGACATCGAAGGTGATATTTGCATTTTCAAAAACAGAAGGGTGTCCTTTTTGTGTTGTTGCAATATCCACTTCAATTTTCATGGAAGAGTGGTTTTGTTTATGTTTTTTTAAAAGAGCAATAACGTCCATAGCGGTACATCCGCCAAGACCAACAGCGACCAACTCTTTGGGAGTCATGCCTTCATCTTTCCCAATAGGGGTTTTCGCATCCATAACTAGGGTATGATCTCCAGCCACTGCATTAAATTTCATTCCGCCAGTCCAATTGAGAAAAGCTTTCATTTCAATAACTCCTTATAAAAATTAATGATTTTAAACCTTTAACATATCAATTTTTGGTAGAATCGGCTACTTTGTTCCACATTTCAAACGCGATGCATACGAAAAGTCGCTTGGTGGCGTTAAGGCAGTTTGATAGAAAAAGCTTTATTTTTATTGAATGAAGAGAGAGGGCATATGGGCTTGTTTATTGTTGCTGTGACACTGGGAATTGTTATTTGGCTTTACTTTCATAATAACCCCCTGGCGCATGGGCGTTGGTTTATGTGGCGACGATTTATTAACTGGTTTCCATTGGGAATGACTTATGCGTTCCTTTATATGGCTCGATATAATCTCAATGTTTCAAAGAATGCCTTCGGCGATTTAATGACCAAAGAAGATTTTGGACTCATCTTTGGTGCGGGAACGATTACTTATGGGTTAGCTTTTCTTATTAATGGGCCTCTTGTTGATAAATTAGGTGGAAAAAAGGGAATCGTGATTGCAGCTCTTGGGTCTTGTATCATGAATGGAGTGATGGGATTGGTAACATATCTTTTTCTTCATGAAAAATACCAGATGAACCTCACTCTTACCTTTGCCATTTTGTACTCCATCAATATGTTTTTCCAAAGTTATGGAGCTGTTTCAATTATTAAAATTAAAGCTTATTGGTTTCATGTTCGAGAGCGTGGCGTTTTTGGTGCCATCTTTGGAACGTTAATTTCTATGGGTGTTTATTTTGCGTTTGATTGGGGACAAGCCATTGTTGATGCCGCCCGCAGAAGCCCCAGCGGAGAGCTGTCGGCATTTCAAAAAATGATTCAAACGGTTTTTGCTGTTGACACTCAACCTGTTGATGCCCTTTGGTTAGTCTTTTTTATCCCCTCATTTATTCTCGTTGTATGGGCTCTTTTGGATATGATTCTTCTTAAAGATGAACCATCACAAGCGGGGTTTGGTGAATTTGACCCACATGATGCATCTTCTGATGAAGAAAATATGGATTTTACGATAGGGCAGCTTCTTAAAAAAATTTTTACAAGTCCCATTATGTTAACAATTGCTCTTGTGGAGTTTACTTCAGGAGTTTTAAGAAATGGAATTATCCAGTGGTACTTTATTTTTGCAAAAGAGATTCCTCAAATTGGAGCTGAGTTTATTTTTGAAAACTGGGGACTTCTTCTTTGTGTGACAGGAATCACGGGAGGTTTTACGGCAGGTTTGATTTCTGATAAGCTTTATCATTCTCGAAGAGGCCCTCCGGCCGTGATTATGAGCGTGATTATGTTTGCCTCACTGGTTGTGATGGCGGTGTTTCTTATGGAGTCGCCTTGGATTGTTGGTATTTGTGCTTTAACGGTGTCGTTTGCAGTTATTGGCGTACATTCGCTCATGTCAGGAACAGCCGCGGCTGACTTTGGGGGACGTAAAGCGACAGCAACAGCTTCGGGAATTGTTGACGGCTGTGTGTATTTGGGTTCAGGACTTCAGTCAGTAGCTCTCGGGTTTTTAACTTCAAAAGACTGGCAGTTTTGGCCTATTTTTCTAGCACCCTTTGCTTTGCTAGGAGCCTTTTTTGCTTACCGAATGTGGTTAGCACTTCCTGAGGCAACAAAACGGTATCTTATCCATGTTGAAAAGGTGACTGTCGTTTTTGAGAAAAATGGTCAACGAGTGCATGGATCGACCCAAGTG
>JAGRAB010000086.1 GCA_020435085.1 Bdellovibrionales bacterium
GATGTTTAGAGGACGGAGAGGCAAGGTCGTCCGCAATTATGGGGGGCAGTTCCTAAAAAATAAATTTGAGGAAGCCGCCAGCTCGAAAATTAGTGAGTGTATATTTATCATCACCAAAAGAATAAGAATCTTCACGAACTGAAACTTTAAGCCCAAAGAGGGAGTCATTACCTATAATATTTTTTAAAGAAATCACTTCAAATAAAGTTTTATTCGTTCGACCAAAAATAATCATTGCCGCGCCTTCCACCATATATTGATGTTTTACAGCCGTTCCTTCATAGTCGACCTCTGAAAGCCCCATCCCTCCCTTAGCCTCAAAGGCTAAGTCCCAGTAACGACTAATTGCCGAAAATTCAAATCCTAAAATTCCTGAACCCATGCCTACTTGTTTTAAATCGTGAATATACACAGCCTCGTCGACAAGAATAATAAGAGGTTGATAATTATAAAGCATATAAAAACGAAAATCACCAAAGACAAACTTAAAACCACCTTCCCCTCCTGCAAGTGAAGGTTGTGGGTCATTGATAATTCTTGCTGCAGACCCCTCATAATTGTGACTTGCATAATTTCCCGCAAGAGAAAGAACCCACCAATTCGTAAAGTATTTATCAATCGTAAGCTCACCTCTCCAGCCAGCATTTGACGTTAAACTAAAATTAGAGGTTGTATCAGAAACTCTTGCAAGACGAGATCGTTCATAATATCCCGCCAGAGAGACATCCAAAGTCTGTTTAGCATAAGAACTCAAAGAGAGAAAACAAAATATGATTAATATAGACTTTTGAAAGGTTTTAGTTGTTGCCATAGTTTTTATTATAAACTGAATTTATACAAAAATGGCATGATTCAAGAAGAGTCTGGATAAAAGTGATAGGTCATTTTTACCCAGACAAGAGTATGTGCGAACTACTTTTTTAATTGAGGTGTGATCGGAAGCTCTACTTTTTCACCATTACGTAAAACTGTAATAGTTGTTGCTTCTCCTGGTTTTACAACTTGCAAAGTGTAAACATAGTCATAAAGACTTTGGACCTTATGCTCTGAAAGTTGAACAATTATATCTCCACCCTTTAGACCAGCCGTCTCTGCCGGACCTCCCTTAATGACCCCTTGTAATCGAACTCCCTTTACTCCCTCTTGAGTGTAATCAGGAATAGTACCAAGAAAAATGCGAAATCCTCCGCGGTTTCCAGCCCCTTTTTCTTGCTCTACTTTCTGATATTTGGGACCTAATTTTTTAAAGGCTAATTTTTCTGTCAGTCTCTCTACGTAAGAAACAATCTGCTCCATTCCTTTATAATTAATTTTATCAAAGGTATCTTGAGGTGTGTGGTAATCTTGATGAGCTCCTGTAAAGAAATTCAGTATTGGCACACCTGCCATATAAAAAGCCATCGCATCTGTTGGTAAGTATGGATTAGACTGCGGTTTAATGGCTAAAACTTTTTCAGCACTCATTTGTTCTAGTATATGATCCCATTCAGAACTTGATCCAACTCCCTGAACAGAAATAAATTTATCCATACGGCCAATCATATCCATATTGATGTAGCTTGAAATATTTTTTATTTTTTTGTCGCCAAGACTTTTTATATAACTAGAAGAACCTAAGTTACCCAATTCCTCCCCTGACCAAATAGCAAATCTCACATTCTGACTTAATCGCACTTGTTTCTTTTGAAGACGTTCAGAAAGATAATGGGCAACCTCAATCACTCCAGCAACACCAGAGGCATTGTCATCAGCTCCAAAGTGGATATCTGAAGAGGAATCTTCCTTCATGAGCGATGTTGCAGATTTTCCAACACCTAAATGATCGCCATGAGCACCCACCATCACCGTTTTTGCACGCGAGTTCACTTTTAAATCGGCAATGACATTTGAACCCTGGCTCGTTTGTTTTTCAAGTTGAACTTGAAGTTGAAAGGGTTCTGATTGCCACCGCTTCATCTCCACAGGCTCTCCTTTGTCTAGCTCTTTTTGAAGGGTTTCAAAATCGACTTTTTGATCGTCTGCAAGTAATTTTAAGAACGCCGCTCTTGTCATTGATAAAACAGGAATTGAACTCTCTCCAGAAGCTCTGTCATAAGAAAGTTCCATTAACTCACCAGGTGATTGCGTACGTGGGCCTGTAATAAAAATCACACCCTTTGCACCTCGTTGTTTTGCCTGCATAATTTTATAGTCAGGACGAGAGTATTGGAAGTAATGCACTCTCTCTTGAGCTCCAACATCACTCGGAATATCTCGAAGCATCACTAACCACTGCCCCTCTAAAGCGACTTTACCGTTATAAGAGTTATATTCCCTTATTTCATTTTCCGCAGGAACAACGAGACCATAACCCGCAAATATAAAATCTTCTCCACGAAACTCCCCTTGAGCACTTGATGCCAAAGGTAACCACTCTTTATTCAGCAGAAAGTTTTGGTTATTTGCTGTGCTCAATAAGTTGCCCTTCTCAGAAGCCGTCACACTTTTTATAAACTGATATGTTTGTGTCCATTGTCCATTTGGCCCTCCAGGAGTGAGACCCATATTTTTAAAGACTTCAATAATTGCTTTTTGATATTTTTCTTCTTCAGGACTTCCTGTTGCACGCCCTTTCATTTCTGTAGAAGCAAGGTACTGAACGATTTTTTCAGCATCTGCCGCCGTTACCTCTGAGTGCAATTGATTTAAGTTCAATTGCGGTGGCGGTAAGCCTAAGGCTTTACGAGCTAACTCATCATTCCATTTTCCAGTATAAATTTGTGATTCTCCCGATTGATCTTTTCGAGACCAAGCCACACTGCGACCATCTGGAGTAAACACAGGAAGCCCATCAAACCCTTCTAAGTTTGTCACACGAATAGGGTCTTTTATTCCATTCACATCAACAATGTATAACTCAAAGTTTTGATAACCCTGTAAATTTGTTGTAAAAATAAGGTAATCTCCTGAGGGGTGATAAAATGGAGCCCATGACATCGCATTAAGATGTGTGATTTGTTTTTGATCTGAACCATCAATATTCATTGTATAAATTTCTGCCATGCGACCATCGACAGAAAAACGACGCCATGTGATTCGTTTTCCATCGGGGCTAAAAAATGGACCACCGTCATAGCCATCATAATTAGTTAATCTTTTTACCTGAGTGCCATCTGACTTCATGATGTAAATTTCCATTCCTACAGAAGGATCATGTTCCATCATTTTTTTTAATTTTTCTGAAGCATTAGATAAATAGGCATGACGGTTGGACGCAAAGGCCACCCACTTTCCATCGGGAGAATAAGAGCCTTCAGCATCATAACCCCACTCTTTTGTGAGTCGTCTTAAAATTTTTCCATCGGGAGCGGCCTCAAAGAGATCGTAATTTTCATCATAATCCCAAGCATATCGCTTTTGTTGACCAGAGGCTCTTTCCTCAATTTCCTTTTGTTGTTTGAGTTTTGCTTTAGGATCTAAATGTGTTGAAGCAAATAAAATTTTTCGCTGACTAGGGTGAACCCAAGAGCACGTTGTTTTACCGATGCCGTTAGAGACTTGGCGTGTCTCCCCTGTTTTCATATTCATTAAATAAATTTGATAAAAAGGATTGTCTTTGAGACGCTCTGATTGAAAAACCATCAGTTCGCCATTAGAGCTAAAATAACCTTCACCAGAACGTTTTCCTCCGAAAGTCAACTGACGAGTATCTGTGAGAAGTTGAGATGTATACGAACTTGGTGCTTGCATTTCTACTTTTTTTTCAACTGATTGACAGCCCAATAAAAAAATAAAACTGACCCAGATCACCGATAATACATATCTTGCTTTCATTCTTTTTTCCCCTTTATAGTATGACCATGAGAAGCTATTCAGCCACACGAAATCAGTCAATGAGATCTCTTTTATTTTTCATTTTTACTCCTCTGATACTACCATTCGTGATGAGCTGCACAAAGAGACAGACCCTGGAACAGCAATACCCCAAGAATGAGACACTTTGGGTCAACTGGGGCACCGAACCTCCCACTCTTGATTGGACGATGGCCAATGATGTTGTCTCCAATAATATTTTGCTAAATCTCATGGAGCCCTTAGTAAATATTGATTTAACAAGCTCAGAGCTCAATCTTTTGCCAGGACTTTTTACAAAGTGGGAAAGTGATAAAACCTATAAAAAGTGGACGTTTCATCTGAGACAGGGCGTTTTGTGGAGTGACGGCCAACCTCTGACAATCCATCAGGTTTATGATGGTCTAATAAGACTTCTCAAACCTGGTCTTGGAGCTGAAGGAGGACAACTACTCTATTTTGTGACTGGAGCCGAAGACTTTCATAAAGGAAAAATCAAAAACTTCTCTCATGTTGGCATTCAAGTGATTGATGAACAAACGCTTCTCTTTAAACTTACTCAGCCCATTGTGTTTTTTCCCAAAGTCCTTACCTCCGTAAATACAATGCCCATCCGTAAAGATATTATTGAAAAATGGGGCGATACTTGGACCGAGCCAGAGCATATTGTCACCCTAGGGCCCTATCTTTTAAAACAATGGAAACATGATGAGCTCATTGTACTTGGGAGAAATCAAAAATATTTTGGCCCGAAAGCACAAATTCCATTTATTGGCGGACGAATGGTGGAAGACCTTTCCTCTGCCACCGAAATGTTTACCGCAAAACAAATTGATATTCAAAGAGGCATTACACCTCTGGATGAAGCACGATTTCAAAAAGATTCTCGTTTAGTCGTGCAACCTTCTTTAGCCATATTATATTTTAATTTTAATACAAAAAATTTACCCTTCAATAATCCTGTAGCTCGAAAAACTATTGTCACTGCCATTGATCGAAAGCAAGTTTTAAAAGTTATTGGTGGTTTTCGAAAACTCAATACGGCTTGGCTCCCCGCAGGCCTTTTGGGGGCCATAGAAGACCAGGGCCTTTCTTATGATCCTCATACAGCTCAAAAACTTTTTAATAGCTTATCTCAACAAGAACAAAAGGCTTTAAAAAGAGTCCAGTTAGAAAGTAATACCAATTCCACCCATAGCTTGATGATTCAAAATATCCAAGCGCAGTTAAAGAAAAATCTTGGCATTGAACTTGAGGTCAAAATGGAAGAATGGAAAACCTACCTCCAAAAAATCAGCACAAATCCAGTTTCTCTTTTTCGGCTTGGATTTATTTCTCTTTACCCGGACTCCCATTTTTTAATGAGTCTCTGGACATCTCAATCTCACTTTAACTACACCGGATGGTCATCTCCTAAATACGATCAACTTGTTCAGCAAGCTGCGAGTGAAGTGAATGTAAAAAAACGAGAGCAACTCTATCAACGGGCTCAAAAAATTCTCATTGATGAGGCTCCTTTTTTTAATATCTATTCGGCAACCAATTTAACCTTAGTTTCTCAAAGAGTAAAAAATTACCAACCAAATCCACTGGAACGTTTAGTATTTAAAGAGATGACTCTTGCCAACGAATAATTCTCAAAAAATTGTAAAATATCTTCGTTGGGAAAACTCTCAATCACTCTCTCAGGAAGAATGGCTTTGCAAAAAACTTGAAATTTCTCAAAAAGATCTTCTCCAACTTTTGTGGCTCGGGGCTATTTATCTTGATAAAAAAAGAATTTATTATCTCCCTGATGCTCCTACTGGAGAAGTTTTTAAAGTTTTTTTAAATCCTCGTCGGTTTTGCCATATTTCCTTTTCAAAAAAAAATTTGATTTTTGAAGATGATCGCTGGGTTATTGTTGATAAACCTGGAGGACTGCCAAGTTTACCTATTGCCAGTAATGCTTTAGAAAATGCTCTTACACTCACCGAAAAAATGTTTCAAATAAAGCTCTATCCTCTTCATCGACTCGACGAACCCACTCAAGGGCTTTTAATGTTTACAAAATCGAAAGATCTCGTGAAGATTTACCATCAAGCTCGAAAAGAAAAGCAAATTCAAAAAATTTATCAAGTGCTAACTCAAAATCTTTTGCCCCTTGGAGAACTCACTCATTTTCTTTCTCGTGGAAAAGGAAAAATGCAGGCTCATTCAGAAGAGCTCCCAGGAAGTAAAAAAGCGGTTTTAAAAATAATAAACTCCACAAAGATTTCTGAAAAAATATATCTTTCAGAAATTCAATTGATGACAGGAAGAACACATCAAATCCGTTGCCAGTTAGCTCATATTCAATGCCCAATTATAGGTGATTCATTATATGGAACAACATCATCAATAGATACCCAACTCAAACTCCTCGCCCAAAAAATCATTTGGGGGGACCTCGCCATCGAAACTCAAATATCTGATATCTGATATC
>JAGRAB010000087.1 GCA_020435085.1 Bdellovibrionales bacterium
TGGGCATCTTTTTTCTCAGCTTGGATTTCATTAGATCTCAATGATCCTCTCGCACAATTTGAATTTATGGTGCCTCGTCGAGCTCCTTTGGGTGTGGAAACAGTGCCTGATGACGTTTGTGCAGGACCAACAAATGAGTGGCGGGTTTATACATACCTTTGGGATATTATTGATCATAATAATGATGGGGAAATCTCAGAAGTGGAATTTCAAAATTATTGGGATCTTGTTTTTGATAAAAATATTCGCGACATTAAGGCTCATTCTGATCTTTTGATTCAAGGGGGACTTGATGCTAAACAAATTGAACGTATTTGGAATCAAAACTTCAAGACCCCATTCTAAGGTGCCACCTGACATGGCGTTCAGGTTGGCGTCAAAAATGAGTCATCAAGTGGGCTTTTTAAAAGGCCCACTTTGTTTTAAGACCTTCCTCTAAAGAGAATTCTTCAATAGTTGTCGCTCTTGTTATAAATTATAACGCAAGTATGAGCAGCAAGTCAGGTGGCACTTTGTGAAGGATGAGTTAAAAGAATTGGTCAAAGAGTTTCCTAAAACTCCTGGCGTATACTTAATGAAAAATGACAAAGATAAAGTCATTTACGTAGGAAAAGCAAAAAACCTGAGGGCTCGCGTACGCAGTTATTTTAATAATTTGGCAGATCATAGTTTAAAAACGAAGTATTTAGTCAACCAAATTGCAAATATCCAATATCTCCTCACAAAAACAGAGGTAGAAGCTTTTTTGCTCGAAGCTTCTCTGATTAAAAAATATCGTCCTCGTTATAATATTCGTCTTAAAGATGACAAAACCTATCCTTATATTCGCTGTAGTCTCAGCGATGAATTTCCACGATTTTATTTAGTTAGACGGGTGAAGCAAGACGGTAGTGTTTATTTTGGTCCATACACGAGTGGCTGGGCAGTCAGAGGAACCATTCGATTTCTCAATCGCACATTTAAAATACGAGATTGCAATGACGTATTTATGAAAAGTCGAAAACGCCCTTGTATGACTTATCAAATTGGTCGGTGTACGGCTCCTTGTGTAGATTACGTCAACAAAGAAGAATATGGAAAAGATATCAAAGCAGCCCTTACATTTTTAAAAGGTAAAGAAAAGCAAGTTGTTAAAGATCTGACGGAGCAAATGAAATCCGCCGCCAATGAAGAACGTTTTGAAGTGGCTGCAAAAATTCGAGATAGCATTGAAGTTTTAAAACGCATTCTTGAAAAGCAAACGGTTGTAAATCCCAATGCTGAAAAAGACCAAGATGTCGTGGCCTATTACGGAGATGAGCGAGGTGTGTTGATTGAAACGCTTCATATTCGCTCTGGGCGAGTGATTGGAAACCGTCCCCATTTTATTTCTAAGCTCGATCCTGATAGTGACTCAGAAGAAGTGAAAGACTGGCTGACGAGTTTTTTAAACCAATATTATGAAGATAATATGATTCCCGATGAAATTATTCTTCCGGTTGATCTTGGAGGAGATATTATTCATCTACTTAAAGCTGTCTTTAATGAACGCCAAGGGAAGGAGCCAAAAATTAATATGGCGACAGGAGAACTTGGCAAAAAACTTTTGGATATGGCCTATGCCAATGCCAAAAGTCATTTTCAAGATCAAGTCTCCAAACATGAAAATCGATTAAAAGGGCTTGATGAAATTCAACAAAAACTGCATTTACCAGAAATTCCTCTTCGTATCGAGTGTTTTGATATTTCTAATTTTCAAGGCTCTCAAAGTGTGGCGAGCCAAGTGGTTTTTGAAGAGGGCTTACCTAAAAAAGAGGATTATCGTCGCTATAAAATTAAAACGGTAGAAGGTCCCAATGATTTTGCCTCCATGAAAGAAGTGCTAGAGCGTCGATTTAAACATACAGAATATGATGACCCCCAGTTGGTTGTGATTGACGGAGGTAAAGGGCAACTCAAAATGGCGATAGAAGTTTTAAAAGAGCTGGGGCGAACTGAAATTCCTGTTGTAGGACTGGCAAAGGCGAGAACGCAAGGGAGTTTTCAAGAGCAAGACGTTAAACAAAGTAAAGAACGTTTTTTTCTCCCAGGTCGTCAAAACCCGGTGACGTTTGCGAATAACTCCGAAGCTTTGGCCATTCTTGTTGGTATTCGCGATGAAGCTCATCGTTTTGCAATTACCTTTCATCGAAAACTCAGAGATGATGTCAGCCTTGCCAGTGTACTTGATGACATTACAGGGCTTGGCGAAAAACGTAAACAACGACTGTTAAAAAAGTTTGAATCCGTTGAGGGGATTCGTTCGGCCTCCGTGGAGGAGATTGCCAGTCTTCCGACTTTTAACCGAGTTTTGGCTGAGAGAATATTATTGCATTTGGATGAGAGTACTTAGACCAATCTCAAAAAATAATATCTCAATTCACAAGTCACCAAGG
>JAGRAB010000088.1 GCA_020435085.1 Bdellovibrionales bacterium
CAATAGAAGCAAAAACTTTATTGTCGAGGGCTTCTGGAGTGGGCTTTAGAAAATTAAAGCTTTTGGATGACATCAGTAGAGTTTGAAGGAGCTCTATGGGAAAAGAAAGGAGTTTCAAAAAATATTTTGTGAATGTGAAGAAGCCACTTAAGCAAAAAAAATTTAGAATAACTTTCTTGGAGTCAACTCTTGAGCTGATTTGGGGAAAACCCAACGATCAGTTCTTCCAGTTGAGACGGCGGAGCCACTGAGAGTTTTTATATCTCAGTGCGCCACCGCCTCAAATATTTATAATAGGAGGTAAAAGTGGATTTAAAAGAAATTTGTAGTTTTAGATATCGTGTTGTTGATCCAGATATCAGTTTGCAGAGAGTCTCAGAAATTATGAAAAACTCACAAGTTGACACTGTGATTGTTGCAAAAAATTTTGAAATGAGTCAGCGGCCGATGGGCTTAATTACAGATATAGATCTCATGCATCAATACTTTATTCAAAGAGAACACTTATCTAAAATTTCTGCAATAAGTATTATCGATCGCCCTCTTATAAAAGTTTTTAACACTACTTCAATTAATGATGCCATTCGTCTTATGTCAGAAAAAGGTTTAAGACGAGTCATTGTGACAGACTTTTATAATAATATTTATGGAATTTTAACTGTTGAAGGAATTATGCGTTTTTTAAGTGAGCAAATGAATGCCCTCAATCAGGTTTATGATTCTGAATTCAATTTTGAGAAAATGATTCGCGAAGAGTCAGAACAGTTAAGTTTTCATTATCAAATGGCGAATTAGGATATTTATGGAAGAAATTTCAGAAACCCGCTTTTATTTTAATTGTCATATTACTTTTCCAGACTCTTTGCCATCTCCAGCTGTTAAAAATGTGATTATTGAGTATTTGCAAGATTTAGAAGAGAAATATAAAAATATTATTTCTTGTCATGTTGCTATAAAAATTCCACATAAGCATCATCGTAAAAAAATCATTCACACCGATATTTCATTTAAAACAGGGTTTGGGGATTTCTTTGTCAATCATGATAAAGATAAAAATTATTCTCACGAAGATCCATTGATTTCTCTTCGAGATGCTTTTGAAGCTTTAGAAAATCAGTTGAATACAAAATTAGGAATGCTTCATGATAAAAGAGTCAAATCAAAATCTTCAACAAAAAGTAAAGAAGAAATTCTACAGTATGACTGGGTTGATGACTTGTGAATTAAGATAATTATTTTTTGAAGTTGTATAAATTTGGCATTCTCGTTGCAATCAAATTTGATGAATCTTGATTGAATAACTCTGAGGAGGGTTTATGTTTTTTAAAAAGAAAAAAATTAAAGATGTAATGAATAGGAATGTTAAGGTCTGTGTTCGAGAGAGTACCGTGAGAGACGCGGCATATCTCATGAAACAATATAACTGTGCTTCGATTCCTATTGTAGAGAGTAAAGATACTTATCGTCCGGTAGGTTGTATTTCGGAAAGAGAAGTTGTTCAAAGAGTGGTTGCTCGCGGGATGGACCCTAAAGTTCGTCTTGTGAGTGAGTTTATGCAGACGCCATGTCCTACTGTATTTGAAAATGAAACTCTTGATAGTGCTTATCGAAAAATGGAAGAGCAGCATTATGAAAAACTGTTTGTGACAGATTGGAAAGGAAGAGTATCTGGTGTTTTAGGGAAAAATGAAATTTCAGAACATTTATCTGATGGAAGGTTTGCTCGTTTGATGAAAAGTGTTTTGATACCAACAGTTTCACATGGGCAAGAAGCTGCTTAAGTGGAGAATGAAAGGATATTGACATGTCATTAGAAAAAATATGTGTAAAAGATGTTGTGACAGCACCAAAAAGTGCAAAAGTAGGAGTGGTTGTTGATTTAATGAAGAAACATCATGTTGGAAGTGTTGTTATATTAGAAGGGTTAGGAAAAAAAAGTGTACCTTTAGGTATTATTACTGATCGAGATATCGCACTGACAGTGGGAGTCGAGCAAAATCCATCTCATTTAAAAGTTGAGACTGTGATGCAAAGCCAACCTGTAACAGCAAAGGTAACAGATGGTGTTTTTGAAACATTAAAAAAAATGAGAGAATTTGGTGTTAAGCGAATTCCTCTCGTTGATAAAAGTGGGGATCTTTGCGGAATATTAGCGGCTGAAGATCTTTTAAATTTGTTAAGTCAAGAAATGAATGAACTTTCTAAAATCGGCGAAGTTCAATTGAGCAATGAGCGCGGTGTTCGTTTGCCAACAGAAAAGCAGTTAGTGATGTAAAAAATGGAGGAAATATGCAACTTGTAAAATATAAAACCCTATTCCTCATTGGAATAATAGGGCTCGCCTTGAGTTCAAATGTCTCACAGGGGCAAATGGATAATTATGAAAATGAGGAAGATGAGCCTATGCAGCAAGTTTCTGCACAGGGAGAGACAATGAAAAGTGAAGATCGTTTGATGGCCAATCCCTCTATTGCTTTACGTTCGGGTGCTGCTGACACAGACT
This sequence comes from Bdellovibrionales bacterium, assembly GCA_020435085.1. Taxonomy (GTDB): domain Bacteria; phylum Bdellovibrionota; class Bdellovibrionia; order Bdellovibrionales; family UBA1609; genus JABSOQ01. Next base: position 2,504 of record JAGRAB010000088.1, read on the forward strand.
TGAGTCATTATGATGTGGGATGGGGTTATGGGTTAGAACTAGGGTTTCGTCCAAAGGATTTATATAGTTATGCCTTTGAGCTTGGAGGGCATGTCAATAAATCAAATCAAGAGGCCCCAACACTCACTCGAACAAAATTATTGGGTAAAGGTTTATTTACGACCGGTGGAGATCGTGCGGTAATAAAATATACATATATAGGAGCAGCTCTTGGAGTTATTTGGGATAATATGAACAATGAAGTAGCTACGGAAGTTGGCATAGCCCCTGTTGCAGGTATTGATGTTCCGCTTCTTGGCGATGCAAAGAATCTCTCTTTAGGAGGAGATATTAATTACCTTTTTGTTTCAGGCAATAAGCCAGAAACTTTTGAAGTGAATGGAGCTGTAAAATATCATTTTTAAAAGATAATTTAAAATAAAGGAGAATCAATTATGAAAAACCCAATATCTTCAATGTTACCTCAGAAGCTGATGAAGCGATCAGAAGGGCCATTTCGACTATTAACAGAAATGGAGAATGAAATGGCAAGGTGGTTGAGGCAAAGGCCCTTTGATTGGTCTGAAGAGTATGAAGGATTTGATTTTATTCCTTCTTGTAATATTCGTGAATCCACAAAAGAGTATATGATTCAATTAGATATACCAGGAATTAAAAAAGAAGACTTGCGAATAGAGCTAGAAAACAAAAGACTTACGGTCAGTGGCGAAAGACGAGATATGGCTCAAGAAAAAGATACGAGACATTTTTTAACAGAAGCGTTCTACGGAAATTTTATGAGGTCAATGAATCTCCCCATGGCGGCAGATGAAGGAAAAGTCGATGCTCACTACGAAGATGGTGTGTTAACTGTTCGAGTTCCAAAATCAGCAAATGCAAATGTGAGAACCATTGAAATTCATTAATACTTCTAAAAGATCGTTTTAAGGAGGCTGAATACAGCCTCCTTTTTTATGCATTATTTATTCACAGATGAGAGTATTATTATTTGATGCCGTTTCTTGAATGAATATTTTTTGAATATAAGATTGTAGCGGTTCAGCTTCTAATTTTTTTTCAGGTTGAGAAAGAAAGCCAATTAAAACAAAAATAAAAACAATAAAATAATACATACTTTCTTTGTATTGTCCCATATGACATGCCCCCAATGAGTAAATTCAATATTTTTAGGAGCAAATTACATACCAAAGGCTCACATTTGCCGAGCGCGTTTATCAACAGCGAGAGCGGCTTCACGAACAATTTCTGAAAGGGTGGGGTGGGCATGAAAGCTGCGAGCAATATCTTCGCTGCTGGCACCAAACTCCATAGCTATTGTAGCTTCTGCAATGAGGTCTCCCGCGTGAGGACCAACAATATGAACACCAAGAACTTTATCCGAAGTTTTGTCGGCAAGAATTTTAACAACACCATCAGTATTACCAAGAGCTTTGGCGCGGCCATTGGCTGAAAATGGAAAAGATCCAATGTTATAGGCAATGCCCATATTTTTGAGTTGTTCTTCGGTGTAGCCCACAGAGGCGACCTCAGGCCAGGTATAAATAATACTAGGAACAGTGAGGTAGTTCACATGACCTGGAAGCCCTGCAAGAATTTCAGCAACAGCAACGCCTTCTTCTTCGGCTTTATGGGCCAACATAGGGCCTCTGATAAGATCACCAACGGCATAGATATTGGGGATATTTGTTTGAAAATGATCGTTAACGATAATACAGCCGCGATTGTCTTTTTCAACACCAGCGTTTTCAATACCAAGACCATCAGAAAAAGGACGTCGTCCTGTAGAGACAAGAACTACATTGGCCTCTAAGCTTCCAGGTTTTCCTGAACTTAAATCTTCGAAATGGACAGTGGCTTTATTGCTTTTGACATCAGCCCCAGTGACTTTTGTGGAGAGTAAAAACTTTATTCCTTGTTTTTTAAGAATTTGTAACATGCGTTTACTAGAGGATTTATCCATGCCACCGCAAATCATATCAGTAAATTCAATGACAGTCACATCAGCCCCAAGGCGAGACCAAACAGAGCCCAGCTCTAAGCCAATCACCCCCCCTCCAACAACAATCATTGATTTTGGAACTGTATCGAGAGAAAGAGCTTCTGTTGAAGAAATAATGATTTTGCCGTCATACTTCATAAAGGGTAATTCATTGGGAACACTTCCTGTAGCTAGCATAATATATTTGGCTTGAATAGAGTCTGTGCTGCCATCTTTTTTTTGAATGGAGACAGTATTGGCATTTTCAAGTTTGCCATAGCCTTCAAAGCGGGTAATTTTATTTTTTTCAAAAAGGTATTTAATTCCGCCAGTGAGGTCTGAAACGATTTTCTCTTTTCGCTCCATCATTTTTTTTAAATTTAATTTTACACTACCAATGTCGATTCCGTGTTCTGCAAATTCTTCTTTGGCGGCGTGATAGTTTTCGCTGCTTTGTAAAAGAGCTTTTGAGGGGATACAGCCAATATTTAAACATGTTCCACCAAGAGTAGAGTCTTTTTCAACGACGGCTGTTTTTAAACCTAACTGAGCGGC
>JAGRAB010000089.1 GCA_020435085.1 Bdellovibrionales bacterium
CAAGCTTATTTAAGTCCTCCTCCTTATGGACCAGATGATGACGGATGGGCCGTTTATGATGAAAGTATTCAAGTTTTGTGGGGACTTTCAGAACCCCGTCACCCGCTTTTTATTATTGCTGGCAATAGTTATCTTGGCCCTCTTGAACTTCCCGCCCCTTATGGCTCTGTCTTTATGAAAGACGAATTAAAAGCCCACTTTCCAGCATCTGATTCTTTCGGTCGCAAATTTATTGTTCAACTTTATAATTACTTTGAAGAAAAGTCTGATGACTACAATTGTATTACTGATAGCACCTGCCAAGTCATCGAAGAGGACGACGCCATTCAATTCAAACTTCCAGGAATGATTATTGGCTTTACCAAAGATGAACGACGGGCTCTTTATTATGTGGCTATTCAAGAAAATATCGATGCTGGTAAATTTTTAAGCCCTTATGATCTTGTTCAAAGAAAGTCTCTTCTTCTTGACGATAAAGGCTCAACTATTGATGAAATTTCTCTAGGACTTAAATGGGAAGCTGCAAAAGAAAAATCTGAATCCAGCAACCCGAAAGTACAAGTCGATCGTAATAGTTTTAATAAAGAATATAATGGACTAAGAACTTTTATTACAAAATCTCACTTTGATCGTGATTATCAAAAACCTGACGAAGATGAAGTTTATAAAGGCCTTTCCATTTTTGCTCCTTTTAATCAACCCATTCTCGTCAATGGAAAAAAACTGTGGTTAGAACTTTCTAATAAAGGTCTTGTGAAAGTCTCAGCGAGCAACCAAGCTCCTGATAAAAAAGATGGTGTTTTTGTTGGTGCCATCCAACCGACAATGCCGGTTTTGGGATTAAAACCGGCTGTTCAAGCTGAGTTTATGACTCAACTCAAAAATGTCATTTTAAATGAAATGAAAAACTTTTATTCTCAAAACAGTGTTGTTTATGGAAACGTCCGAGGCCACTTAGAAAATAAAATAGGTCGCTCAATGAATCTTTTAGTGACTGGATACAACTTAAGTAAAAAATCAGGCCATATTGTCTATGTGAGCATTCAAGAAAAAAGTGGTGGTTTATTCTTTCATACAGAAATGATTACTGACCCTTTTGCTCCCAATGCCTACTCTGAAGTCATGAACGACGTTGATGCCAACTCAAGAACTCTTGGTGGCTTTAAACTTGGCGAAGCTGTTCAAATTTCAGCCATGGACTTGGGCAGAGATGAAGCCACAGTTCAAGTTGCAACTCTCGGTGATATGAAAGAGCGAGTGAATTTTGAAGAAGAAGTCAGCGTCAATGTTGTCCAAAATGTCGACGGTCAAATTCGCGATATGCCAGAAACCCTTTCTGTGATCAGTGGCTTTGCTAATGTTGCTTTGGGGCTTAGGGCCGAACAAAGCTCTGATCAAGATGGTCCATTCACTGTAAAAACCATTACATTTTCGACACAAGGAAAAATTAAAAATCTTTGCAACATTCCCAATCTTTCTTTTCAATATGGAGATTACGATGTGACGGCTCAAAAGCTGCTTATTGCTGCTATTGAGAAGGCCAATAAAATAAAAAGCAGTATTGATACAAAAAAACTGAATCGTCAAAAAAATCAAATGGAAGGAAAACCTCTAGATCCAAAAAATGATCTCACTCCTGAAGAAGAGCTCTACCAAAACTATACAGGCTGCCAATACTCAACCAGCTTAAAACCTGATAGCACAGGTCTTTTTTCAGATATCTCATTTCCTAACCAAGGTCTTCGACTCAATTTTGACCTAAGAGCATTGAGCTCAGTCACTATTTATCCAAAAAGCTGGGACGCTTCAGACATTATGAATAAGGGAGCCAATCAATGAAAAAGCTCATATTAATTCCATTCACTCTTCTCGCATTTTCAAACACTGGCTGTGAGAAACTGGGGCTCCCTGGCATTGCCAAAGATCGCCCTGTGGTTCAAGTTCCCGACGCCAATCAAGAACGATGGACAAAATCCACTTTTGCCAATAAAGTGTGGCTCAGTAAAGTCACTGTTGTAAAAACAAGTGGTAATGGTGGGTTTCTTGCTGTTGGTTATCAAAGTGATGCTAAAGCCGGATATTTTAAATTTACAAAAAACCAACTGCGCTATGAAAATGCCAATACCCTGTATTTAGATGATCCTACCGTGGATGGTGAACTTCTTAACTCTTGGGATATTGAACACTCCGATTATCGATTGAGTGAGGTGGATGGACGCCCAACTAATACAGAAGAAGAGAACAACTATCTCCCTTGGGATCAAAAACGCTTCTTTAAAGTGAATTGGGAAAAAGCCAATATTTCTGAAGGAGCCAGTTTTCCTTACAGTATTGACTTTGCCATTCGACAAGAATGTTGGATGAAAGTGGGCACTCAACTTGTCAAAGGGTCTCAAGAAATTTCTGACAACTATATCTCCTTCACCTTAGCTGTCGACTATCAACATGACACTTCTTGCAATACTCAGTTAGATATTCGTCGTGGTGTTCGAGGCGATGTGACCTTCACTGCTCATTACAAATATTCTTTTATGAAAATGCCAAAAAGCGATTATTCTCCTTGGGCTTACGATGGTGAGTTTGATCCACTCATGATGAAATATGGATATTTTCAAACCATCTTAGAATCTAAAGGAGATGTGTTTCCACAAAAGAACACGATTTATATGAATCGTTGGAATCCAAATAAAACCCATACTTATTATTTTGAAAAATATTTTCCAGAAAAATATAAATGGATTTTCAATGATCCTAAAAAAGGTATTTTTGCAAAAACCAACGCTTTATTTAAAAAGCATGGCTTAAATAACTACAATAGCAATGACAACACTTGTACCTCAGGTCTTTGTTTTGAAATTAAAGAAAACTCAGGCCAAGAGCTAGGAGACATTCGCTACTCCTTTGTCACTTTCGTTGATGAAGCTGATCCCGCAGCTCCTCTTGGTTATGGGCCCTCGGATGCCAATCCTTTTACTGGAGAAATCGTTTCTGCCAACCTACTGATTTGGACCGGGTATCTCGATTATTATACAAAACGCTTAGAGCAAACTTTGCCTCGAGAAGAAAAAAATACTGAGACAGACAAGTTCTTAACAAGCACTCTCTTTAAACAAATGGCAAGAACCTTAGAAATGTCACCCACTTCAGATTCACAAACGGTTCCTGATGTATGGACGTCGACTGGTTTAAAATTAAAAGACAATATTGAGGCCTACAAAGCCTATATTGGAATTTTACCTGATTTTACTTATGGATACCCAGGTTGGGCTCGATTTACATCAAGCGGCCTTGGTAATGAGATTTTCCCTAATCAGTCATCTGGGCGTTCTTTGCATATTGATTCTTACGACAAGAGTTTAATGAATCTTTCTAGTTTTGAAAAAGCGGCCCAATGGATTCAAAGTTCTCAAGGAGAAAATTTTGATCTCCTTGAAAGAACCCTAAAAGGTGCGAAAGCCAATTTGTATTTTCAATCAGGTAACCATCAACACGTGAGAGACACCACTTTATATCCGATTGATCACCATTTGGCAGATGCAAGAGAGCTTTTATTAGGTGGCAAAAATGCCGAAGACGTGATTAACACGCTTTTATACCGAGTTTCTATTCACGAATTTGGTCATAACTTAAATCTTCGCCATAATTTTTATGGCTCCGTCGATGAAAATAGCTTCCGTGCTCCTATTCCAACCCAAATCAAAGATAAAGACGGAAATATAAAAGAAGTTCTCAAACAGCAAAGTACGTCTTCAGTCATGGAATATCTCGATCTTAAAGACGAAATTTTCCTTGAAGAAGAGTGGGAGCCCTATGATGAAGCGGCTCTTATCTATGCCTACAGTCATGGAAAAATTGATTTGGCAAAAATCAATAATAAAAACTATCTCTACTGTACGGATGAACATAAAGTTTTGAATATCTTATGTAATACTTGGGATCGTGGCAGCACACCTTCAGAGGTCGCGCTTAGTCTTATTGAGAGCTATGAATCTATTTATGAAATCTCCAATAAACGATTTGACCGGCCTTACTGGGATGCCTCCAGCTATGACTCACGTATTTTCAGTGCCATGTGGGATATCAAAAAATTTGTCCTTCTCTATGAAACATCTTTACGAAGTGATTTTGTAAAAGCAAAACTCTCTGAAAAGACTAAAATGTCTTCTAACGACATCAACGAAGTTAACAACTTGATTCAGAAAGACTTAGAACGTGTCATGAAGCTTTCTGTCGCTTTTTACGATGCTGTACTCCAACAGAGCCAGTCAGAAAAACATTATCGGGATCAGTTTGATCCATCGACAGGAGCTCTTCAACGTATTGGTATTGCTCCTGATAAAATTTATGCGATGATGTTCCTCATGGGTGATAGTGGGTTTATGTATAACCCTAATCTTCAATCTCAATACGCCACTTACCTCGACTTTATTAACGATCCTTCTGGAAAGCTAATTGATAAGGTCATGGAAAATCTCTTCACCTCTCGTGTTGATATGGAAGACTGGTTTGCTGGATTTGGTCGTCAGCTTTTTGCCCAAAATGCATTTAGCTTTCGAGTTTTAGATAATCCATTAATTTTAGATAAAATTAAAGTGGCCTGCTATACGCCAGATACTTTTAAAGCTCAGTTTGGAAACCTTTCTAAAGATCAAGAAGGTGTGAATGGCGAAAAAGAAACACTTCGCTATGCTCTTCGAAACATCGATTCCTCGGTAAAAGACCCTGACTATAAAGCCCTGGGCGGAAAACTTGGAATTTTATTTATCAATGGTAACTATTATGTGAGCCATGAGAGAAATAATCGCTACTCATATAAAATCATAGAAAATATGATTCAAAATGATGTGCGATTTGATAGATCACTCGAGCTTGCAAAATATGATATTTTAGAAAGTTACCAACTCTACTGGCGTCAAAAAGAAGGACGGGTGCCTGAGTGCCGATAACTTTATCACGCACTTTTTTACGAACACTTTTTATTGCCTCCACAGTTTTGGGGTGGGGGCTCACATTTTCAGCACGCGCCAATAACAACAAT
>JAGRAB010000090.1 GCA_020435085.1 Bdellovibrionales bacterium
AATCGCTCCCCCTTGAGCAATTTTTGAGTCTGCTGGGTGAACAATATCCCCACAAATAGGACGAAGACCCTCTTTCAATTCTCGAGTAAACATTTGATCTAAGTTTTCAAAATCATTAAAAGTTAATTTAGCCTCATCCAAACGAAGACGATATCTTCGAGCAAACCAATGCATAAACCCCTTGACCCACCAACGGGGTCGCTTCATTAAAGCGATTCTCCCAAAGAGTCGGCTCATCAAATTTTTAGGGCTCAATTGAATAATAAGAAAAATAAGAGCTTGCACAGTAAAAAATCCTTAAAATAAAGTCCGTTTTCTCAACAATGTGATAAGGTAATACTGATGTCAAAGCACTTTCACAATATTAAAATTGGAATTGACGAAGACCTTGAAGAAAAAATTTCATGGCTTGTCCCCGATTTTTCAACATATAAAATTTTAAAAAAGTCTGTGGATGCCAGACAACGTCATTCTCCTCACCTTGTTTACTCCCTCGAGGTTTTTGAAAAAAACGAAACCCCTCCTTCAAAGCAAATTGTTTTAGAAAAAATCTCAAAAGCACCCTCTCAACCTGCTCTTATTATTGGTGCCGGACCTGCAGGCCTTTTTGCTGCCCTCAGACTTTTAGAGCGGGGTATTCCTGTACGATTATTTGAACAGGGTTCCATTGCAGAAAAACGACTCTTTAAGATCAATCGTTTTTGGCGGTATGGAGAGCTTAATGAAAGAAACAATGTTGGATTTGGTGAAGGTGGTGCAGGCCTTTATTCTGATGGAAAACTTATCACTCGAATTAAAAGTCCCTATATCCCCTATGTATTAAAACGCTTGGTTGACTTTGGTGCCCCTGAAGAAATTCTCTACTTATCTAACCCTCATGTCGGTTCCGATAAAATTCGCCGATTAATTCCAAAGTTACGCCAACACATTATTGATCAAGGAGGCCTCCTCCACTATGACACTAAAATCTGTGAATTTCTCTTCGATTCTCATAATCAATTAACGGGTGTAAAAACTGAAAATAGCGAACTCTACCATGGATCACAATTAATCTTGGCCTGCGGCCATTCTGCAGATGATATTTTTTATCACCTCTCAGAACTTGGTGTTTTTATGGAGGGTAAATCTTTTGCTATGGGGTTAAGAATTGAGCATTCTCAAAAAATTATTAATCAAATTCAATACCGAGAATTTTCTGAGCACCCAAAATTAGGAGCTGCTAATTATCGACTCGCTCATCATGACAAAAAAACAGAAACCGGTGTTTATTCGTTTTGTATGTGCCCAGGGGGTTATGTCTTATCGAGTGGAACAAAATCAGGACAACTTGTCACTAATGGTATGAGTAACTTTAATAGAAGCTCTAAGTATGCCAATGCAGCTATTGTTGTTTCTATCGATCATAAAAAGAGTTTTGGTGAAAAAAATATCTTTGCCGGTTTAGAGTTAAGAAATCACCTTGAAAAGCAAGCCTTTGATGTCGTTCAAAAAGCGGGAGGAACAAAACAACTCCCCAAGCAAAAAGTCATTGATTTTATAGAAAAACGACTTGGCTCCGTTGACAAAGGCTCCACTCCCTCAGGCTCTGTTCCCGCCCGTTTAGATTTGCTTTTTAATTCTCAATTTCATCAATATATGCAACAAGCCCTCGAAGACTTCGACCGTAAAATGAAAGGATTCATAAACCCAGAAGCTCAATTTTATGGAGTTGAATCTCGAACCTCGTGCCCCCTTCGCATTACTCGCAATAAAGAAACTTTAGAGAGCCTCTCCCATAAAGGCCTTTACCCAACAGGTGAAGGAGCTGGATATGCTGGCGGCATAACAAGTGCCGCATGTGACGGCATTCTTGTGGCAGATAAAATTTATGAAACCCTTAGCTCTCAAATTTTAAAAGTTGACGTCCACGATGAATAAACCAAGCCCATTGATCCTGGCTAAGAAACACAATATAGCCTGACACCATTATCATTGAAAAAAATGGAAGGCTCATAAAAAAGGCCGCTCCTGCATGAAAACTAAATCCTAATAAAAGCCAATAAGGCCTTAAATGGCGAAACCAAATGACTACAGGAAAGTAAACTTCAAACAATAAGGTTGCCCAAGTCATTGCGACAACAACAAGTGGAACATATGCAAAGAAACTAAAATCAAAGGGTGCCAATTGCGAATTGGTTAAAACTGTCCAAACAGCTGTCCCCTCCCACCATTCTGTTCCTTTCATTTTTTCTAAACCCGTAAAAGCATAAATAACACAAAGTTGAACTTGTATCAGCCTCAGCCCTACCGAATCTAGCCAATGAGAGGGCGGCATTGACCAATTAGGAAATATCTTTTTCTTTAAAGAAAAGTACCGATGGGAATTTGTAAAGCAAAGAGCAAATAAGAAAAAATTGCTCACTAAATCTGCCCCATAATTAATCGTAAAGTTTCTCTGAATAAACATGAGATGAAAAAATAAAATAAGCCAACAAAGTCTTCGACCAATAAACCCTAAGGAAAAGGCTAAAAGAAAACCAAGATATATTATGTAACAGAGTTTAAGAGCAATGTCATTTTCAGGAAACCAGTAAAACAAAGGTTGATAATTGGGAGGTGCAAAAGTCTTTGCCAATGAAAAAGGAAGAAGCCCTGAATCTGAATACAATAATGAAAACTCTAAAAACCGCAACGACTGTGTCACCAATAGAATTCCAGAAAAAACCAATCGAAAAAGACCTAATGAGTAAGAATCACCAGATTCAAACCAAAACTTATTCCACATCTGAAGGACGCGCATTCTCACTCTCCTCATTCATTTGTGGACAATCAAAACTCTCTATTGACCAAGATTTATACTCTCTGGCTTTTGCTAATGAAAGTTTATCAAAACGAAACCGCTCCATTGGAGGGACCTTTTCACTAAAAGACTTCAAGCTAATAGAGATCGCTGATGGATGTTTTCGACAGAGATAATTCATTAAAAATTTGGATTTTCTCTCTTCAGAAGAGGTTGTGTACCATGAATGATAAATCAGCCGTTTGTAATTAGCCCCTATCATATTTGTATGATTTTTCTCAGGCGGCCAACGGTAAGTTTGAGTCAATGAATCTGAGCCTTCATTTTCAATAATCTCATATTCATAAAACATTTTTGTTGCTGGATTTGGAGAGAAAAACTGCCAAGGGGTATTTATTCCCAACGTGCTTGTATATCCATAAAAAAGAAACCCAAAATGCCTTTCAACATAACTTCCTGGATTTGGCATTATAAGTATGGCCATCAAGTGATAGACCAAAAAAAGAGAAAAAATCAACTGAGCCAGTTGAGCCTTCTTCATGACTCCATTTCTTCATCAAAGACATCAAGATCTGATTTCAATTGAGCCACATCCACTGAACCTACAAAGCCTTCCTTTGTATCTTCTTTATCAAATCTTTCAAGAGCTTCTTCTAAATTAGATTCTAGTTCACCAACAGAGTCTTCGTCTTGAATCTCATCAGTTGAAGCTTTAATTATTTCTTCTTGTGAAACGTCTTCTGAAACTGCTTCATCCACAGCATTGTTTGCTTCTTCGGTCACATTTTGCTCAGTTATATTTTGAGTGGCGGCTTCCTTTTCAGTCGTTTCTAAAGCCAATCGCTCCTCATAACGTGCTAACCAGTTTTTATCTTTATCAGCAACATCTTCTCCAACCGCAAGGGCATCACGAATATCTTGAGCTCTTTCGGAATCTCGTTTTGCTTTTTGTCTTGCTTTTTCTTGCTCAAAAAAGTCTGAACTTGTTGTAATATCAGAAAGTTGTTCTGTAATTTTAAGAAGTTCTTCTTCTCCTTCTGAATATGTAGATGCCGCTTCCTCAGACATATTTTCAGTAATATCTCCGAGTGTTTCTTTTTCTTCTTCTTCACCAATCCCCTCAGGAATGAGATCATCAATTTCAGAAAGACTAGGAAGTTCTTTTAAATTTCTTAAACCAAAAATTTCTAAAAATTTTCTCGTCGTTTGATAGAGCATTGGTTTCCCTGGGAATTCGCTCTTTCCAGCAAAAGCCACCAAATGTTTTTCCATTAAGGCACGCAAAAGGTGTCCTGATTCCACTCCACGAATTTCATCAATCTGAGCTTTAATTAATGGTTGCTTATAGGCCACAATAGACATCACTTCGAGAGCTGGGCCAGAGAGCTTAAATGGCCGTGATTTTACCATTCTTTTTAAATAGTCCATGTTATCAATTTTCGTTCGCAACTGATAACCACCGTTGACCTCTTCAAGGCTAAAACCTCTTTGTCCACTGGCATAGTCAATGCTCAATTGTTGAATGGCTGCTTTAATATCCTTTGTACGAACTTGAGTTCCCTTAAAAGCCTGTTTAATAACAGAAAGGCTTTGTGGCTTTTCCGTAGCAAACAATACGCTTTCAACAATAGATTGAATTTGTTCTGTCGCAAGAAATTCTGTTTCTACAATCTCTGCGGACTCAAAATCTTCAAGCTCTGTTCCTTCAACATCAAACCCCTCTTCGTCTGAAACATCTTCATCACCAAAGTCTTCAGGGGCATCTGCTGACTCCGCAGAGATTTCAAATTCTTCTTCATCAGGCTCGCCTTGACCAGCAAAGTCTAATTCTTCCTGAGTCAGCTCTTGTTTTGAATCTTCAATCAATTCTTCTTTGTCTTCTGACATCTTTCCTCCACAAACTCTCTTTGTATTTTACAAAGACGGTTCTGGTTCAGGGTCACTCGCAAGGTGACGAGCCCATGCTGGTATTTCAGTATTTTCTTCCACTAAAGCTTTTTCTTGGGCTTCACCCATTTGAGCAAGTTCAGCATCAATTTCTTCATCTGTCGCAGCACCGACATAAACCTCTTCTTGTGAGGTTAACACAAGCTGATCAGAGTTTTCTTGTTCAAAGCTCTCTGATTCTTCAAGGGATAAGTCTCCAAATATGATTTCATTGGGCGAGTGATCATAATCTTCCACTCGAGAGATGGCATGTCCTTCAATTTCCTTTTTACTTTCAATATGAATTTCTGAATAGGAGTCTGCTTGAAACAAAGACACAAAACCCATTTTTGCTAATTCAAGCAATGATAAAAATGTCACCAATACTTGATCTCTGCGAGAACCTGATTTTTGGATCAATTCACCAAAACGAATTCTCACACCAACGATGAGAGCTTGTTTAATTTCTAAAACACGTTCAGCAATACTTTGAAGTTCTGCTCCCACCTTATGAACAGATTTTTTCATATTCTTGATGACTTTCCGATAACTTGAAATCAAAGCAAAGAGAGCATTTTCTTCTTCCACAATGACTTCTCCATCATCTTCAACATCAACATCTTCACGACGACCACGAAGCCATACATCTCGCCCCACAAGAGGACGCTCATAAAGCTGTACAGCGGCCTCTTGAAACTTTTGGTACTCGAGAAGTTTACTGACCAATTCTTTTCTTGGATCCTCATTTTCAACAAGCTCTCCATCTTCATTGTACTGAGGAAGTAACATTTTACTCTTGATATGAATCAAGGTGGCCGCCATTGCAATAAACTCACCAGCCACTTCAAGATCTAATTGCTTCATTGCTTTAATATATTCTAAATATTGCTTAGTGATTTGATAGATATTGATATCAAAGATATCCATTTCTTCTTTGCGAATAAGATGGAGTAAAAGACCAAGGGGCCCTTCAAATTTTTCAATCTGAATATGAATACTCAAAAAATCACCTCTACCAACGACTAGGACTTAAGAATTCACGGAAATGACGCAGATGTCGAGGTTTTTCTAAAAACTGCCTGTCGCTTATTCAAATCAAGCCCTGTTCTGGCTAGATTTTGAGCATATAACGCTTTATGTTATGAACTAAGAACATATCCCAAATAATGAGAAACACTCATCATCACATTCGTTGCATAGTAGACGGGTTGAAAGAGAAAAAAACCACCACCCAACAAAAAAATCCCAAAGATAATAAACATGGAGTAAGGCTCAATTTGTTCTAAAAAATCATTGGCCACTCGAGGTAAAAAGCGAGCAAAAACCTTGCCCCCATCAAGAGGGTGAAGTGGAATCATATTAAAGACTGCCAGAATGAGATTAAGCCCAATGAACATATAAAATAATTCTTCCAGTGATTGGTAAACTTGAGTGCGACGAGCAAAGTACACAACCCCTATAAACACAAGAGAGCCTAAGAACGCCAATAAAACATTTGATAGCGGCCCCGCAAGTGCGATCCAAAACATATCTTTTGTGGGGTTTTTTAAGTTTCGCACATTCACTGGAACAGGCTTTGCCCAACCAAAGAAGAAACCCATCGGCGAGAGAAGTGCAAAAAACGGAAGAGCCACAGTTCCTATCCAATCCACATGAGCCATAGGGTTAAGGGTGAGCCTCCCCATTAAAGATGCCGTCATGTCTCCCTTCCACTTTGCCACTAATCCGTGCGCATACTCGTGCACACAAAGTGAAAACAAAAAAGGAAGGTAAAACATCGCAAATTTTCGACCAAATTCTACAAAACTTATTTCAGCCATGCCAGAATTATACTAGGCTTATGGTTATGAAAAAAGCTTTTACCGCAGGAATCCTTCAACTTGTTGGATTTTTATGCAGCTCACCAGCAATTGCTGATTTTGCAAACTATAACTCTATTCTTATTGGTCATCGTGCTGCCGGTATGGGAGGTGCCTACACAGCCCTTTCCGGTGATCCCGCTGCCATTTCTTTTTATAATCCGGCCAACCTTTCTCTCATGCATGGGAACACACTTTCTGCTGCAGTGACTCTCTTTAACAAATACGATACCTCTTTTGGAAAAGAAAATGAGTTTGACCAAGCTCCCTTAAAAGTCAACCGCGGGTCTATCACACCTATTCCCGCCTCGGGAGGGACAGCTTATACTTTTGGCAATTTTGCTTTTGGAATTTCTATTGTTTATCCAGATCTCGACCAGTTTAATGGTGAAGTCCGCTCCACTTCGACAACAAACTCTTATCTCAACCTCAAAGATTCCTCTCTTTGGATTGGAGGCTCTTTTGCTGTTAACTGGAATCGATCTGAAAGCTTTGGTCTTAGCATGTATTATACGTCTCGCAATTTCTCACGTTCAATCACAGATCGTACCGAAACTGGAGGAGTTACAACTATCACGAATGAAGAAAAAACTTTTACACAAAACTCGCTCATTTATATATTAGGTTGGACGCATCGACTCTCAAAATTATGGCGACTTGGAGTCAGCTATCGACCAGCCTCTCTCCCTGTCAGCGGTGAGGGTACCTTATTTTCTTCTCAAATTTCTACAAGTGGCACAAATAATAGTCAAACTTACGACCTTCAAGCAGAAACAATTATTCCTGACCGATTGGCTATTGGCATTGGTTATGAACTTGAAAAAGACTCCGCTTTTTCTTTTGATATTCATTACTATGGAAAAGTCGATTACAGAGACCTCAAAGATACTCAAGCCGGTGACCTCATCAAGCACGAACCCATGGCAAACATAGCTCTTGGATATGAGCATTATTTCCGAGAATGGTTGAGCCTACGAACAGGAGTTTTTACAAACTTTAGCTCACATCCACAAATTGATGATAACCCTACCCGAAGACAACCTGACCATATCGATATGTGGGGTTTTTCAACAAATATTGGTATCCACACAACTCAACAAAGTTCCATCACTTTAGGAGGATATTACTCTGGCGGCAAAGGCTGGAGTGTGCAGCAAGTCGGACAATCTCTGGAGAAAATTAAAAAAAACAATCAAATTTTTTCTTTTCTCGTTGGCACTTCTTATCAATTTTAAATTTAGAAACTGGCCCCTTTAATTACGGAAGATTTTACCTCTCCGTCCTCTAAATATTTTGATTGATTGCAAATTTCTGTTCATCGGACGGCTTTCTCGAAAACGAAGTTTTCGAGAAACACTAACAATTGACATGAGAGCCTCGCCTCTCACTACCCTTTTTTAA
>JAGRAB010000091.1 GCA_020435085.1 Bdellovibrionales bacterium
TGTTCTAAAATTTGTTTTTGAAGTTTCAATAAATCTTCGAAAGTTTGTAATCACAATATCAAGGTGGTGAGAGTCAAGTAGTCGAAACAATTCGTCACCAGTACCTTCGAAAATGCTGACTTTGTCAGCTCCAAATCGTTTTGCTGTTTGGACGAGTTTTAATAAAATATTTTTTGGAACACCATCAAGAGCTCCAATTTGAATAGAAGCTTGTTCAGAAAAAGTTTTATTTTGGAGGGACTCTAAAAGCTCTTGACCGAGATCATTGATCTGGTTGGCATATCGTAATGCGAGTTCGCCTTGTTCTGTTAAAAAAAGACGTCGTTTTTTTCGTTCAAAAAGTTTTTCACCTAAAGCATTTTCAAGATTCTTTAATTGAGCACTTAAAGCGGGTTGACCAAGGTTGAGCTTTTTGGAGGCTTTCGCAAGGCTTCCCTCAGAAGCAATCGTCCTAAAATATAATAAATGATGATAGTTGAGCCATTTCAATATTTTACCCTCCATAAATACTTCGAAAAAATCGAAGTATTTATTAGATATTATGCATTTTAATTAAACTATGCAATTCGATAATATAATTCTTGCGAGTATTGAATGAGAACCAACAAGGAGGTATTCATGTCAACAGCCACGCAACTCAGATTCAAAAACACTGAACCCACACCTGCCCACAAAGAAATTTTGTTAAAAGCTTTGGAAGATGTTGAGCATTTTGGCTCAGAAAATACAGTGGTGAGAGCACGTCTCAAACAGCGAGGTGGAAACTTTGTGGCACAAGCCCGAGTTCATATGGGTCGAACGTTTTTTAAAGCTCAAGTCTCTGGAAAAAATGTGAAAGAGTTAGCGTCGCAATTAAGACATCGACTCCTGCAACAAATGGAGCGTTGGAGATCCACTCGAAGGCGCAAACGTGAGCGTCTTTCTCACTCAGCAAAACGATCTGAAAGGCTCAGAATCCTCGAGCACAATTTTGCTGAAAGGTAATTTCTCTGGCCCCGGAAGATGACCTCTTTCCGGGGCGTTTTTTATTGCATACGAGATGCTGATTTAATCTCAATAAGGATTTCGTCTTCACAAAAGAGATTTCCTTTTGTGATCACAGAAAAAATAATTTGAGAGAGGCCTTGGGTTATTTTATTGAATATGTTGGCAGTAAAAATAGTGCGACGTCGAACATGATAGCTTCCAGGGTCAAGGTCTTTTACTGAAAGTAATTTTACAGAAGAGGGAATAAAAACTTCGTTGGCAGCAAGAATCTGTCGTTTTGCATAGAGCTCTAAGTCATAGGCAACCAGTTTTTCGAGAACGTGATCGCAGCCTTCTTCTTGATAAACACGAGTTTGTTCAGAAGCATAAGTTGGAAGAGTACTTAATAAAAATAATCCAATGAAAATGAGACGCATGTGAAACCTCCAAAAAGAGAGTCATAGCATAGGTGTGAGTATAAAGGAGGGGAGCTTGAGATAAATATAAAGTTTTCATATATTTCCGTATACAGACTGCCGTTCATGGCAGTCTGTATACGGCTTAATAATTTAATAGAAGAGTTTGAGCTTTTCCAGTAGAACCTAGTGGATCCAGCCTTTTGTTTCTAAAGCCGCATCAATCTGATTGACGCGTTCTTCTTGGCCACTAGCATGATTTAAGATTTGAGAAAGTTTCATTCGAGTTGCGGCTTTTGCAGATATACATGCACTAAAGAGATCTTTGCTTTCTGCGCGGATCGATAAATTCAAATGCTCAGGATCAATGACAAATGTCACTGCAAAAGTATTTTCTAAAACCTTATTGTTACCCTCTTGAACAAGCTCTTCTTTTTCCACATATACGGTAAGATCACCAATATTTTTTATGTCTTGTTCCAGGTCTTGAACCTGTTGATAGATAAAAGCTTTCGCTTCTGCATCGGGTTCAAATGCCTGAAACTGATTCTTATCGATACTCATAACAGGCCTCCTACATTCTAATTTGAGTCGATTGATGATAAAGTCAAGATGGCATAACTCTATAATTTATTTAATTATATCACGCACTTATTGTATCAGAGTGAGAATTTCGTCATCTCTTATGTGGAAGGTTTGGTATTGGACTATGTTTCAATTTGGGGCACAGATATTTAAATTCTTGATAATTTCAGTTGTTTGGAGCAGGGCAGGAAATGCTCTCTGGGAGAGGGTTTAGCAGGTTGAGGGCTTTTAAAACGTATAGGAGAAGGGAGTTTGAGAAGAGGAAATATGAAAATTTTCTTGCAAATTTGAGAGAGCAGCAGTTGGACAGTTTTTTTCTCAAAAGGAGACTCGATGAAACGAGTCAACGTTTGCCTCTTTAAATAAAGATTTGTTATTTTTCCTACACGTTGGGAGGGATATATTTTGGCGGATATTCAATTAGAACCAGGTTGGCGAATTGCTTTGATGGATGAATTTGAAAAAACATATGAGGAATTACGTATTTCAACACTGCTAACAGGTGAATATGATAAGGATGATGCAATTCTTACACTACATGCCGGGGCAGGTGGAACAGAGTCTTGCGACTGGGCAGGAATGCTATA
>JAGRAB010000092.1 GCA_020435085.1 Bdellovibrionales bacterium
AAACCTTTCGGTAGTGGTCCCTCTTCATCAAAACGGTTTCCCAGCTCAGACCTGCTTGAGCACCCTCTAACGTTAGAAGTTCGAAATGCATTTGATCATTGTGAACGGGACGACCCCACTCTTTATCATGGTATTCGACGTATTTTGGGTTTGATAATTTGAGCCAGGGGCAACGAGTTTTCAATTATTAATTTCCACTTTATAGGGTGTTGAATATTTTAAAGATGACATGTAAATGATGCCGCCACCTTTTCGGTTGATTTCCGCTTTTTCAAAACTAAAGTCAAATAGTTCTTCTGCAAGCTCTTGAGTTTCTGCCACAATGGTAACAATTTCTTTTTCATCCTCTTGTGGGAGAAGCTTAGAACTCTTCACTGAATCTTCAATGTCTGATCCCCTTGCGTGAGCAAAATTTGCTGTGCGAATGCCTTTTTCAGCCAAGGCCTCTAAAAGCGGAATGGCTTTCCCTTTTGGTAAAATGCATGTGATTAATTTGCTTTGAGTTTTTTTATCCACTCTCAGTTCCCCTTTTAGTTAGGATGCTTTTCTAATTTCTCGACAACTTGTGGTGGTATATACGTTGCTGCTTTGTCTAAAGGAGTTGTATAAATAAAGCCTTTCCCTGGCGTATCTAATTGGCCGGCCAAATACATTTTCTCAACAACAAAGTCAGCCTGCTCATTCGAAACAACAATATTAATAATTTCTTTTTCCACTTCCACTGCTACGCCAAGAATTCCCAAACGCTCACGAATTCCAGAACCCCGTGCATAAAAAACAGTGGCACCTTGTGCTCCGGCTTCTCTTGCGGCTTTGACAATATTGTCGGCCTGACCTTTTTCAACAATACAAGTAATTAATGTAGCATCCGTTAAAACTGTAAAATTACGACTGGCCAATTGATTTCTCCTTGTTTTAAGCCGTTTCTAACATTCCCTCAGCAAGGGCGCGTTTTTTTGCTTTTTGTTGAACAACAATTCCCGTTACTAAAACAGACATCACTGGGCAAAGCGAGGCCATTGATAAAATGCCAAAACCTTCAATCGCACCCGTGGCATTAGCAAAACCTAGCCCCATAGCAAGAACAAGAGGCACAGTCACAGGACCCGTTGTCACTCCCGCAGAATCCCAAGCCACATTCACAAACTCTTCAGAGGAGAGCCAGCTTAAGATCAAGAGCAAAATATAACCAGGCACAAGAATCCAAGCTAACGGAAGATCGAAAATCAACTTTGCCACACCAAGAGCAATTCCCGCAGCGACTCCAAATGATACTGAATACATAAGCAGTGATTTTCTAAATGCACCATTGGTTAAGTTTTGAACCGTCATACCAAGAGCATTCAAGGCCGGCTCTGCCATAGTAGCTCCAAAACCAAGGCAGTAGGCAAATGCAAGAGCAATAAAGAGCCCTGCTCCATACCAATAAAGAGGAGAGTCCGGAACCGTTTCAATAGTTGCAAATGCTGCCGGCACTAAACTCCCTGATTGATTTCCTAACATTCCCAACCCATAAGTTAAACCTATGTTAAAAACACCCATCCCAATAACAGCAAGGATAATCCCGTAAGACATAATAAAAGCGTTACGCACCTTTTCCCGAAGAACCACTTTCATTACAAGATATAAAAAGATCACTAGGGGAATAATCGCTCTTACAGCAAGAATAACCTCTACCCATGGCGTTTGATCATACCAAGCTTTTTCTGTTGCAACTGATAAACTTTGTGCAGCTGTAATGATTTGTTCAGGTGTGACTGTTGCTGATAGCCAAATTCCTAAAATCATCACGCCGATAATTGGAAACAACGAAGCTAATGTAACAATCCCAAAACCACTTAAAGAGCTCTCTCCTTTTCCAACTGCCGAAGCAACACCAATTCCAAGTGAAAGCACAAGTGGAACTGTTACAGGGCCCGTTGTAACAGCACCACAATCCCACGCGAGTCCAATAATTTTAGCCAGCTCTAAATCAGTAAGTGCCACATAAGCTGTTATTAATAAAAGTGGAGTAAGGCTTGCATAAATCATTGGTTTTAAGCTCCAGTTATACACAAACCGAAGTGTTCCTAAAACAGAAGCAATACCCACACCCACCCCAACAACAGCAACTAACTTGGCAGTGTGCTGGTTGAGGAGTGACCAAAGATAAGGGGCTTTTGTTGGATCCACAATTTTTCCAGCCTCTTGCAAGGCTCCAATCGCTGGCTCTGCCAATGTCACACCAATCCCCAAAAGAAACGCAATAAATAATACAATCGGAAGAGGCGATTTCACTGGAAGAATATTCCCAATAGTCTCTCCAAAAGGCATGAGTCCTAATTTTAACCCTTCCATAAAGAGCATGAGGCCAACCATGACTGCAATCAATCCTCCACAAATAATGAAGGCATCAGCCACACCTTGACGAAGAATAAAAATTTGAAAAAGCATCAAGTAAATCGCCAAAGGAATAACAGCCTTTGCTTGATCCATAAACCGAATGCTTGTGTAAGGTGCAAGAATGCGATAAACATCTCTCCCTGTCACTGTCAATTTTTGTGGCGTATGTACAGAACCCTCTTTTGGTTTTGGTGCTAAATCATTAAAACTAATTTTTTGTTGGCTCACATTGAGTTCACGAACAAAGTCTCCAAAACGTACCTGTTTTTTATGGGTCTCTTGGTGCATTTCATCCCCTGATGCTATTTTTTATGAAGTGATCATTGAAGGTGCTTTCATTGTTTCTACTTGCACAAATTCAGTCAAGAAAAACGATCTCACCTTTAGTCGAGTTACAAGTAAAGTTCACTCTCTCTTCCCTCTATGATGTTTGCCCCACCTCATTTTTCAACATACAATCTTAATGTATTCAAAAAGGAGATTCACATGCGTATTCAACACTGGATTCTACTCATTTGTACCATTCAACTCATTTCAGGATGTCGATCTTCTAAAAAAAAATCAGAAGAAGCCACTCCTCCAAGTGCTGAATCTGAAGCTTCAAAAGAAACAATGACTCCAACAGCGGATGCAGAAGCTGTTCCTCAAGCTGTCGATACTCCCGTACATGCAAACCCCTATGAAACCCATTGGGGATATGGAGACGAAGATGGTCCTGCCAAATGGTCCAACCTTAAAGAGGAATATTCCCTCTGTGAAAAAGGAAAACTTCAATCTCCTATCAATCTCAAATGGTCAAAACCCCAGGCCAACACTCGCAGTATTGAATTCGACTACAAAGATGCCCCTCTTCAAGTTGTTGATAATGGGCACACGGTTCAAGTTTTATTTCCAGAAGGCAGTTATGCTTATTTTGGAGGCAAAAAGTATGAACTTGTTCAAATGCACTTTCATAGTTCAAGTGAACACACACTTTCAGGCAACCAACTCCCCATGGAAGCCCATATCGTTCACAAAAATGAATTAGGTCAACTAGCTGTGATTGGTGTTTTTCTTATTGAAGGCCGTTTTAACCCATTTATTGATAAGGTTTGGTCACACATCCCTGAAGTAAAGAATAGCGAACGCCTCGTCCCTCAATTAATGATAAATGCAAAAGATATTATTCCTGATCGATTAACCTACTATTTTTATGTCGGATCCCTCACGACACCTCCCTGTACTGAAGGTGTCCGTTGGCAAATGCTCAATACTCCTGTTGAAGTTTCACGTGACCAAATTGTGACTTTTAGAAAACTCTATTCTAATAATGCTCGCCCCGTTCAACCAATAAATAATAGAAACGTCGTTAATTACTGATGACGTTTCGAAAAAAAAATAATGGTTCAAATAAAAAAGTTCCATCCATTGATCTTCACGGTTACACCACTGATCAAGTTTACGACGCGCTTGATAAGTTTTTACTTCAAGCCAGTCAATCTGGCTCTTCTCAAGCAAAAATTATGACGGGAAAAGGCAAAGGTCTTGTCAAAAAAGAAGCGGAAAAGTACTTAAAGCATGCCGGATACCCTTTTCAACATGAAAAGCTCTCAAATGGAAAAGAGAATGAAGGTGTCCTTATTATTTTTTTAAATTAAGGAGTCTCTCAAATGGAAAAACTTTTTTGGTTAGATATGGAAATGACCGGCTTAGATGTGGAACAAGAAGTTCCCATAGAAATTGCCGTTATTGTCACCGATAAAAGTCTCAATGAGCTCGGATCTTACCACGCAGTCATTAACCAACCTTCTGAATATTTGGATAACATGGATGAATGGAACCAAACTCATCATGAGGCTTCTGGATTGTTAGCAAAGATTCCCAATGGAAAGCTCCCACATACTGTGGAAGCTGAACTTATTGATTTTGTATCTCGCCACTTTGGAGAAGAAAAAGTGATACTTGCTGGGAATACCATAGGACAAGATCGACTATTTATTAATAAATACTTTAAAAGATTGGCTGATTTCCTCCATTACCGCCAATTAGATGTCACTAGCTGGAAATTGATTTTTAATAATCTCTACAACATCAAATTCGAAAAAGAGACGAACCATCGAGCCCTTGATGATGTTCGTGAAAGTATTGAAGAATTAAAATACTACCTTCAATTCATCACTCCTTCTAGATAAAATTCTCTTGTGCTTTTAGATGAGAACTCTCCCCTGAATAGTTCTTTTTCAAAAATGATATAAAACCCCTGTTCACCCTATCTCATTTTGAGACAAATCAGTTTTTTTATCTCATGTTCAACTTTGACCTAAAGTTTGTTTGAGTTTTTTAAATCCCTTTCCGATACATAAAATGGGTGAAGGTGGGAGTCAGAAAAATGAAGATACTTATTCAGTTGGCAGTCATTTCTGCTTTATTATTTGCCTATAATAACTGCACTGGTCAGTTTCAATCTTATCATGAAGGTGTTCAAAAAGACCTCTCCTCCACAACAGGAGACCCAGTTCTTGAAACAGATGCACAAAAAGTCATAGCTAAGTATTGCTACTCTTGTCATGCCAATGGAGCTGCTCTGGGTGGTGTTTATGGATTCGAAGACTACTTAAATATCGAAAGCCAAGGCTTTTTGATAAGAGGCGATCTTTCCAGTCGCCTCATCACTTCTATGGAAGACACTGATGCAAATCGTATGCCCGAACCACCCGCAGCTCGTGTCACACCTCAAGAAATTCAAGTAGTCAAAGATTGGGTACTTAGCTTTAGCGTACCTATTATCAATCCACCAACCTGCCAACTTCTTGCTGATAAAACAAATATTCTTGTTGGAGATACCGTGACTCTCACTCTTGTCACCAATGGGCAAGTCGATAGTGCCATGATTGCAGGGGTTCCTGTTTCAAATACTATTGTACAAAAAACACCTTCCTCAGATATCACTTACTCGGCTCAAGTAACCAATTCTGGCGGTTCAAATACGTGTCAATCTCCTAAAATTGTTGTATCCACTCCTCCGCCAAGTCCTACTGCTCCAACCTGTCAACTTCAAGCATCTTTAAAATCAAATATTATTCCTGGTGATCCTATTACACTCACTGTATCGTATACAGGCAGTGTCAGTACAATTAAAATTAATAATCAATCGGTAACTATGGCCAATCCTAAACTAACTGTAAGTCCTTTAAATGGCACAACTTATGATGCTGTTGTCAGCGGTACTGGTGGAAATGGAGTCTGTTCCGTTTCTGTTACCACAAAGCCTACAGCTCAACTCACTAAATATGAATTCTATCGAGCGAAAATTGGACCTAGCAATCAATCTGTCGATGACATGTTGATTTCTTGTCCTACCTGTAACCCAGCTGCTTACCCTCGTTGTATTGAATGCCATAGCTCTGGAGGAGACCCTAAGGCTGACAATATTTTGTCATTTCAAAAGCTTGATCCTCTCGGCAATTTTAACCGTTTGAAAAATATCAAAATTCCAAACGGTACGACGATGAATCTCACAATTCCATCCAAGTTATCAGCACATGCTTCGGGGCATAAACCCAAATCACCACCTTACTCTACACAAGAAATTAACCACCTTAAAGCATTTGAGAATCACTAAGCAGAGAACATGTTAAAAAACGACAGAACTACCTGTCGTTTTTTGCAATACAAAATTTTATTTTTAAATTAATAACGATAATGATCTGACTTAAATGGACCTTTTTTATTGAGCCCAAGGTATGTGGCTTGTTTATCAGAAAGCTCTGTCAATGACACGCCAATTTTCTTTAAATGAAGTTGAGCTACTTTTTCATCCAATTCTTTCGGAAGTCGATACACATTAATATCTTGGTACTTTCCTCGATTTGTCCATAAATCCAATTGCGCCATGACTTGATTCGTAAAAGACGCGCTCATAACAAATGAAGGGTGTCCTGTTGCACAGCCCAAATTGACCAAACGACCTTTTGCAAGAACGATGATTTCTCGGCCATCAGAAAATTTATGAATATCTACCTGTGGTTTCACTTCACGCATTTCTGAGCTTTTATTTAACCATGCCATATCAATTTCGTTATCAAAGTGACCAATATTGCAAACAATAGCTCCACTTTTCATTTTGTCAAAATGTGACTTGTTAATAATATCAACACAACCTGTTGCTGTGACAAAAATATCAGCTTGCGAAGCAGCTTGTTCCATTGTCACGACTTCAAAACCTTCCATTGCTGCTTGAAGCGCGCAAATAGGATCAATTTCAGTAACCAAAACACGACAACCATAGGCACGTAAGCTTTGGGCAGACCCTTTACCTACATCTCCATATCCAGCAACAATGGCTACTTTTCCGGCAAGCATCACATCTGTGGCTCGCTTAATTCCGTCGGCTAATGACTCTCGACAACCATAAAGGTTATCAAATTTTGACTTGGTAACTGAGTCATTCACATTAATAGCAGGAACTTTCAGTTTTCCGGCTTTATGGAGTTTTTCAAGATTATGAACCCCTGTTGTTGTTTCTTCAGAAAGCCCAACAATGTTCTCCATAATTTTTGCATAGCGACCTTCATGCATCATATTGGTGAGATCACCACCATCATCTAAAATCAGATCAAAGGTTCCTGACTCCCACCCTTCAATTGTTTGTTCAATACACCAATTAAATTCCTCTTCTGTTTCACCCTTCCA
>JAGRAB010000093.1 GCA_020435085.1 Bdellovibrionales bacterium
GGAAAGTTCTTTTTTGAATTTGCAGTAACAATTTCAGTAGCTGTGATTTTGAGCTCGCTAGAGGCGTTGACTTTGGCTCCGATGCGATGTTCTCAGTTTTTAGAAGTGGAGGAGCGAACCTCTTGGTTTGGTCGCAAGTTTGAAAAAACAATTCAACTTTTAAGAAACCAATATACAAAGGGGCTTGCGTGGAGTTTGAGTCATCGATTTTTTGTTGTATCAAGCTCAATAATTATTTTTATCGGGTCCTTATTTGTCATTCGATTTTTACCAACAGAGTTTGCCCCTTCACAAGATCGTGGTGTTTTATTTGTTATTTTCTTAGCTCCTGACGGAAAATCTATTGAATATACAACAAACAAAATTAAAGAATTTGAAAAAATTGTTGCTAGTCACTCAGATGTTGAACGTCAGTTTATGGCAGTTGGTGGTTTTGGTCAGGGGGGACAAAGTAACCGAGGAAATGGTATTATTATTCTTAAAGACAGAAATATAAGAAAGAAAAATCAATTTCAAATTGCCGAAGATTTAAGATCACAAAGTGAAAAAATAGAGGGTTTACGTATTTTTATTCGAGATCGATTTGGCAACGCATTTGGTGGAAGACGTGGAAGTCCACTTGAGTTTACAATTAATGGACCAGATCCAGAAAAACAAAAAGAACTTTATTTTTTAATGAAACAAAAGATGGAGGAGACTGGTTTGATGGTTGGTGTGCGCTCTGATGATGTTCTTACTCTTCCTGAGGTGCATATTGTACCCAATAGAGAAAAAGCAATTCAAAGCGGTGTTGAGGTGAGTGAGATTGCTGAGATTGTGAATACAACCTTTGGAGGAGTTGCAGCAGCACAATATACAGATGGATCGCGTCGATTTGATATTTGGGTGCAGCTCAATGAAAAAGATCGTCAAAAGAAAGAAGATATTGAAAATATTTTTGTAAGAAATAATCGGGGTGAGCTCTTACCATTAAATCGAGTTGTTGATGTGGAGCAAACAAATGGGCCTCAGCAAATTTATCGAGAAGATCGAATTCGTGGTATCAGAGTCGATAGCAACCTTGCGATGGGAGCGACTCAAGGACAAGTGATTCATAAGGTGAGAGATATTGCCGACAAAGTCATTCCCAAAGATTATTTTATTCGTTTTGATGAAACGCCTGACAGCAAAGCTTCAGATGCCATAATAATCATGCTTTTGGGTCTTGTTATTGCTTATATGGTCTTGGCAATTCAATTTAATTCGTTTTTAGATCCATGGATTGTATTCCTGGCAATTCCATTGGGGATCATTGGGTCATTTTTTGGCCTTCTCTTAGGAGGTCAAAGCCTCAATGTTTACAGTATTATTGGAATACTTCTCACGATGGGAATTGTGAAAAAGAACTCTATCTTACTGGTTGAATTTACAAATCATCTGAGAGACCAGGGAAGAAATCTTAATGAAGCATTGTTAGAAGCATGTCCAATACGATTGCGTCCGATATTGATGACAACATTATCCACTCTAGCGGCTGCCCTTCCCCCAGCCTTGTCATTAGGGCCAGGAAGTGAAACAAGAGTTCCTATGGCTTTAACCATTATTGGGGGGGTCACATTGAGTGCTTTTTTTACTTTATTTATAGTCCCTTGTGTATATAGTTACTTAAACCCTCAACGTCGTAAAATACCTCAGGAGACGATGGAATGAAAACCTCAAAAGTAGAAAACTTAGATTTACCAAACGGTTTTTTACTCTCTAAAAAATTTGAAATTGTGGGGCAATTGGGGCGGGGCTGGGAAGGTGAAGTTTACTTCATTCGAGAGGTGAGTACAGGAATTGAAAGGGCTGCAAAAATATTTTATCCACAAAGAAATATTAATAATGTGGCTGCAAAATTTTATGCTCGAAAATTACATAAATTGAGAAATTGCTCAATTCTTATTAAATATCTTTTTCAAGATCAAATTCGGTTTCGAGGTCATAATTTAACCTATCTTATTTCTGACTATGTTGAAGGTGAAACTTTAGAGAATTTTTTAAAACGCCAAAAAGGCCATCGACTTCATCCATTCCAAGCTGTTCATTTATTGCATGTCCTTGCGTCAGGTATTGAAGAGATACATCGACTTAAGGAATACCATGGAGATCTTCATACAGGAAATATTATCCTACAAAGGTATGGACTTACATTTCATGTAAAATTAGTGGACTTATTTCATATGGGAAAAGCGACCCCAACGAATATTAAGTATGATGTTTGTGATTTGATTCGTGTTTTTTATGAATGTATTGGTGGAAATAAATATTATCAAAAGCAACCAATCGCAGTGAAAGAAATCTGCTGTGGACTAAAAAATTCTTTGATTTTAAAAAAATTTAAAACAGCAGGGCAGTTAAAAGCGTATTTAGAAAATATGGAATGGGAGTGAGTTCTTTCGTTATGAAGAAACTGAATGAAACAATGGAAGCTCCTGAGTATTTTGATTTGCCAGGTTTTCGAGTGAGTCTTTTTACCTCTCGAGGATCGAAGTCCAAAAAAAAGAAAAATGAGGATTCCTGTGGATTCACCTCTCCAACGCCAAATCAAATGGCCATGGTGGTTTCTGATGGAATGGGAGGGCATGAAAAGGGAGATCAAGCCTCAAGAATTGTTGTCAACTCTATTCTTGGGCGCAGTTCACAAAAAAGACGGCCTTATAAGCCAGCTCAAGTTATTGAAAAATTAGAAAAAGCGCACCAAAAAATTATCAATTTATCTGTTAATGCAGGGGCAACAGCAGTTGTTGCCATCATTCAAGGAGATGGGCTTTGGTTTTACTCAGTCGGAGATTCCTTGGGGTATTTTTTTAGACCAACGGGCGAGTTGATTTATAAGACTTTTGAACACTCTGTGACAGGTTTTGCTACAGAATCGGGTCTAATGGGTGAAAAAGAAGCTCAAAGTCACGACCAATCAAATATTATATTAAACTCATTAGGGTTTCATGACAGTCGAATTGAAAGCAGTTTTAAATTACCTATTCTAACAAATGATATTGTTTTTTTATGTAGTGATGGAATTACAGAGCTTTTTACCCAAGAAGAAGTAAAAAGTTATTTGGCGAATGAGTCTTTTGATGTGGGTTTGAGAGAGCTTGCGGCAAAGGCCGTATCGCTGCGAGAGGCCAAAACTTACTTCGATGATCTCACCTTTGTTGTTTGTCAGAAAAAATGATAAGACTAATACGCTGTAAAGTTAGTTTTTTCTTTGTTGCTTCGTCGTCGCAGTATTATACATACAGCCTCGGTGAGCCTCGCCCCTAATGGGGGCTCTCACCCTCGGTCCTCGCGCCTTGAAAAAACTAACTTTACAGCGTACTAGAAGCTGGTTTGAAAAACAGCTTTTCATTTTCTGGGAGAAAATATGTCGAATCAAAAGTCTGTCATACGCTATACATTAACTGATGAAGCCCCCTTTTTAGCCACCCAATCATTTCTTCCTATTGTGAAAGCTTTTGTAAAAGCTGCAGGTGTAGAAATTCAAACCAAAGATATTTCTTTAGCGGGCAGAATTATTGCAACTTTTCCAGAAAAATTAAAGGAGTCACAAAGACAGAGTGATGCTTTGGCAGAGCTTGGACAACTTGCAAAAACACCAATGGCAAATATTATTAAGCTTCCCAATATTTCGGCCTCTATTCCACAATTAAAAGCAGCCATTCAAGAATTGCAGTCTCAAGGTTTTGCTGTGCCCAATTTCCCTGAAGAACCCATAACTTCTGAAGAAAAAGAAATTGCGGCGAAATATGCTAAAGTGCTTGGGAGTGCGGTGAATCCAGTTTTAAGAGAGGGAAACTCTGATCGTCGTGTTGCAGGACCTGTGAAGCAATACGCAAAAGATAATCCTCATAGGCTGGGAGATTGGGATAAAACCTCTAAGACACATGTGGCTCATATGACCAATGGGGATTTCTATGGAAGCGAGCAGTCTGTTATTTTAGATGGGCCGACTCAAGTAAAAATTGAACTTGAGACAAAAAGTGGAGAGAAAAAGATTTTAAAAGAAAAACTCTCATTGATTGCAGGAGAAGTGATTGATGCTTCAGTGATGAGTTTAAAAACATTGAGATCTTTTTATGAAAAAGAAATCCAAGAAGCCAAAAAACAAGATGTGGTTTTATCACTTCATTTAAAAGCAACAATGATGAAGGTTTCTGATCCAATCATGTTTGGAGCTGCCGTTGAGGCTTATTTTGCTCCTGTATTTTCAAAATATAAATCAACTTTTGAAAAATTGGGAGTGGACTCTCGTAATGGTCTTGGTGATGTCTATAACAAAATTCAAAAACTTCCCTCTGAAGAAAAAGAGGCGATCGAAAAAGAAATTCAAAAATGCTACCAAGATGGTCCCAAGCTTGCGATGGTGGATTCAGATAAAGGAATTACAAATCTGCATGTTCCAAGTGATATTATTATTGATGCCTCTATGCCAGCAGCCATTAAATCAAGTGGAAAAATGTGGGGAGCTGATGGAAAGCTTCATGATACCCTCGCAATGATTCCTGATCGTTGTTATGCTGGAGTTTATGAAGAAACGGTTGAGTTTTGTAAAAAAAATGGAGCTTTTGATGTTAAAACAATGGGGAATGTTTCAAATGTTGGTCTGATGGCACAAAAGGCAGAGGAATACGGCTCCCATGATAAAACTTTTTGGATCAAAGAGACTGGGACTGTGCGAGTTATTGATTCTCAAGAAAAAACTTTGATGGAGCATTCTGTAGACGCGGGTGATATTTGGAGAATGTGCCAAACAAAAGATATTGCCATTAAGGATTGGGTGCAATTAGGTGTGACGCGTTCCCGGCTTACGGGTCAGCCAGCTGTATTTTGGTTGGATAATCAAAGAGCTCATGATGCCAATGTCATTAAAAAAGTAGAAATGTATTTAAAAGATTTAGATACGAAAGGCCTTGAAATTAAAATTTTATCTCCTGTAGAGGCTGTTCGTTATACTTTGGAAAGAGTTAAAAAAGGGCAAGATACGATTTCTGTTACTGGAAATGTTCTTCGTGACTATTTAACGGATCTATTTCCAATTCTTGAACTGGGAACGAGTGCGAAAATGTTATCAATTGTGCCGCTTCTTGCAGGGGGAGGGCTTTATGAAACAGGGGCTGGAGGGTCAGCCCCTAAGCATGTTCAGCAGTTTCTAGAGGAAAACCATCTTCGATGGGACTCATTAGGAGAATTTTTGGCTCTCGCAGTTTCTCTTGAAGATTTTGGACAAAAAGTTGGGGATAAAAGGGTTCTTTTAATGGCTGAAACCCTTGATCAGGCTAATGGAAAATTCTTAAAAATGGATAAATCCCCCTCTAGAAACGTTGGAGAGCTCGATAATAGGGGGAGTCACTTTTATTTAGCGATGTATTGGGCTCAAGCATTGGCCAGCCAGACAAAAGATACATACCTCAAAGAAAAATTTACTCCCATAGCCGAGCAGCTTGAAAATCAGGAGGAAAATATCGTTAATGAGCTCAACAGTGTGCAAGGAAAAGCTGTTGATATCGGGGGATATTATCATCCAGATCAAGCAAAAACGTCCCAGGCAATGCGACCAAGCCATGTATTTAATGGCATTCTTAGCACACTTGAAGGTTAACACTTTTCAAGGGGTTTAAATATGGGGGAGCTTTTTAAGGGGTTCCTATTTGGGGTTTTGGGGGTTGTCTGTTCTCTGCCAGCACAGGCGTATTATGAATTTTCAGAAACAACGAATTTTTCTTATGAAAAGCTAGTGGCATTGATTGATACTAAAGGTGTCAATACTGTTGAAGCTGCTTTAGAGCAGACAAAAAATTATTATCCAGAATTTTTTGATAACTACATTCTCATGTATCATAGCAGAAGCCTTCAAGGCTCTTCATTTGAGGCTCCACGAGCTCTTTTATTTGATCGCTCAGGCAAATTTATTTTTTCATTTAATGGTCAAAAAAAGCAGCGAGGCTATGATCGACTAGAGATAATGCAGTTTCGTGAAGATACATTTCGATTTGAATTTCGTGAAATTACATTTCGAGAAGGGGAGAAGCCAAGGTTTTCTGAGGCCAACCCTGCTAAATGTATGGTTTGCCATCAGGATGTTGGCAGAAAAAATATCGATCCTCGTCCAAACTGGGAGCCATATAATACATGGCCTGGTGCATTTGGAAGTGTGAGTGGTCGACTTTTACCGAGCAAGTATGATCGCGATGAGTTGTCTCAAAAAGGAGCTTCTCTTGAGATGTTGAATGACATGGTACTTGAAGAAACAAAGCTCATTGAATTTTTTCAAAATATTCAACCAACACATTCACGGTATAAGTTTTTAAATAAAGATAAATACTTGAATCAGAGAGGGGAGTATGACCCTCGTATGACCGTTGAGTTTACAGAAATACTTTCTCGATTAAACTTCCAACGTATTGTGAGAATTCTAACACAAGATATGAAAGACGCTTATCAGTATCTTGAATATCCATTTATAGGAGTTGCAAAGTGTGGGCAACTTCAAGTGCCAGCAGAGGAATTAGAGTGGTTTCGTCAGAATTGGGGGGGGGAAGAGGTTATTTACAGGTATGCGTCTCCATCGACAACAGAATCTATTAGTCATATAAGAAGAGAACTTTTGCGTGACAGAAAATTTTCTGAACTTCCATCAGAGGAGTTTGATAAAATCGTCAACGAAATTTATATAAAAAGAACGAGTGAAAAGAAAAAATATTTAGAAGTTGAAATCTCAAATGGGCTTCATCATTTATTTGAACCTCTTGGTATATCAACGGCAGATTGGTCCATGGACTTTAAAACAGGTGGAAAACTTGCTTTTAGAGAACGATTTGGAACTCCTTCAAACCCTCGTGATAATTTACGATATGCATTTAAAAAAGTGACAGGTCGATCTTATGTGAATGATAATTTATCTTGTGCAGAAATTGGTAAAAGATCCGAACAAGCCATTAGAGATTTAAAAAAATCACAGTTATTTCAAAATTTGATGGTAAAGAAAAAAGAGCGAGAAATTCAATTAAATGCTCCTTTGATACAACGATGTATTAAATGTCATCAATCAGATGACCCGTCAATACCAAGTATTGCTTTTAATAATCCAGAGAAATTAAAAGGACAATTATTGAAACCAGCGATGTATAGTTCTCGAATTCTTATTGATGAGGTGAAATACAGATTGGGTGATTACGCAAAAGAAGAAGAGAGAATGCCTTTGGGGCCTCCCGTCTCAAATCAGCAAAGAC
The DNA here is from genome assembly GCA_020435085.1 of Bdellovibrionales bacterium. GTDB lineage: Bacteria > Bdellovibrionota > Bdellovibrionia > Bdellovibrionales > UBA1609 > JABSOQ01. The sequence continues at coordinate 7,251 of JAGRAB010000093.1, forward strand.
ATGATCTTATTAATTATCTTGAAGGTTTAATCAGTAATGATCAAATGGTTTTTTAATTCGTTTTTATCATTAGGTTGAATTGGAAAGTGGGTTGTTAGCAGTTGTCCACTTAGCTCAATTGCTTTTTTAAGGCCAGTAAGAGTTTGTCTTTTTTTAACTCCACTAAGAAGTGTATCGATAATATTTTGCCAAGTTTCAGGTGTGAGTCTTTCAGAAATACTTTTATCACCAAGAATCACAGCTTTTTGTTCCATAATAGATAGAAAAATAAGGATTCCTGTAGAGGCTTCAGTATTATGAATTTGGTGCTCATAAAATTCACGCACAGCTCGCTGTTGAACTTGTATCATTAAATCTTGTTCTGATGTCAGCCATCGACAAATACAATCGAATGAG
>JAGRAB010000094.1 GCA_020435085.1 Bdellovibrionales bacterium
AGTCCCACAAGTGTGTCCGTACCTATTCGACTGTGACTGATTTTGCGAGATTACGAGGTTGATCGATGTCTTTCCCTAATCGATCAGCAACATGATAGCTCATCAGCTGTAGAGGAATTAACTCAAGCAGTGGGTTAATTGTCCACTCCACTTCTGGCAAAGCCAAATAGTGATCTGAAAGAACTTCTAATTTTTCGTTTTTTCCAGAGCCAATGGAAATAATTTTTCCACCCCGAGCTTTTGCCTCTTCTAAGTTCGATACCGTTTTATCATAAAGCTCATCAGAAGGAGCCAACATAATAATCGCCATACTTTGATCAATGAGAGCTAATGGTCCATGCTTCATCTCGCCTGCCGCATAACCTTCGGCGTGCATATAGGCCAACTCTTTCATTTTCAAAGCTCCTTCAAGAGCAATCGGATAATGAATGCCCCTCCCCATGTAGAGAAACCCACGAAAATCTTTTAAGGTATCTGCTGCCTCAGCAAAAAACTTATCGTACGCCAAAACAGACTCCATATGGCTTGGAGCTGCCAAAAGAGCTTCAACAAACTTATGTTCGTCCCCTTCGTTCAACTGTTTTTTTGCTTTACCAAGAGCCACAGCCAAACAATTCATAAGGGCAATTGTTGACGACAAAGCCTTTGTACTAGCCACGCCAATCTCCACTCCTGCGTTCATATACAAATGCCCATCCGCCTCACGATCCATAGATGAGTTTTTTACGTTGCAAATACTTAAAACTTTAGCTCCCGCTTCTCGTGCTAATCGCAAGGCGGCCAGTGTATCTGCCGTCTCTCCACTTTGAGAGACAACAACGACAAGTGAATTCTTCGGGATGACTGGGTGGCGATATCTAAACTCTGAGGCAATATCACATTCCACTGGAATTTTTGATAACCGCTCAATAAGATACTCACCCACCATTCCAGCATAAAAACTTGTTCCACAGGCAACCATAAAAACACGCTCAACGCCTTCAAAAGTTTTTAAAGTGTTTTCCCAGTCGGCACGAGCTTCCAGCTGTTCTAAATCTTCTAACTGACCAACTCCAAACCCTACTTTACAAAGACGCACTTCTTTCGATGCCAAATCGACATGAGGTCCCATTGCCATTGCTACCGCACGTGGTTGCTCATAAATTTCTTTGAGCATGTAGTGATCATAGCCTTGCTTTTCAATAAGCTCGGGATTCCAATCAACTTTAGTTTCTTTTTTATTTATTTTTTGACCGCGATCATCGAAAAATTCGATTTTTGTGCCTGTAACATGCAAAATTTCATTATCTTGTAAGAACACAACATTTTTTGTGTAAGGCATAATCGCCTGAAGATCACTGGCCACTACAACTTCTTTTTCATTTTTTCCAACAACAAGAGGTGGACCAGACTTAAAAGCCACAATTTCTTCTGGATATTTTTCATGAACAGCTAAAACAGAATACGCGCCCTCAAGTTTTGGTAGAATTTCAATAACCGCATGAAATAAATCTTTTCCAATTTCAATTTCATGAGAAACCAAGTGTGCAATCAATTCAGAATCGGTATCCGAATGAAATATGGAGCCTGCTTTAATGAGTTGGTCTTTTAATTCTGCATAGTTTTCGATAATGCCATTATGAACAATACTCGCTCCACCAACAACATGAGGATGTGCATTTTTTTCTACCGGCGGTCCATGTGTGGCCCAACGTGTGTGCCCCACACCTAAATGTCCGTTAAACGTTTCTGTAGACAATTTTTTTTCTAAGTGACTGAGTTTTCCTTCGGCACGGACTCGCTTAAACACACCATTGTTTAAAATTGCTACTCCTGCACTATCATATCCACGGTACTCAAGCGTTTTTAAACCTTTAATGATCACATCAACAGGATTTTCTGGGCCATAGTAACCAACAATTCCACACACAGTTTATTCCTCGTTTTTCGAAAGTTGACTCGGAGCTTTTGGTTGATAATTTTCTTTCATAATTTGTTTTGAGCGACTGACGGCTAAAGCTCCCGCCGGAACATCTTTGGTAATTGCAGAACCTGCTCCCACCATCGCGCCTTTACCTAAACGAACAGGAGCAATGAGTTGGCAATCACTTCCCACAAAACTCTCATCATCAATAATCGTTTTATATTTCTTTTTATCAAGAGCATAATTCACAGTGATCGATCCACAACCAAAGTTGACGTTTTTTCCAACTTCTGCATCGCCAAGGTAGGCCAAGTGACTGGCCTTTGAACCATCGCCAAATTTGGTTTTCTTCAGTTCGACAAAATTCCCAATTTTACAGTCTTTACCTACTTCGGTTTGAGGGCGCAAATGTGCATAAGGTCCAATCGAAGAGTTATTATCAATTTTGGCGTCAACAATATAAGTGCCTGCCTTTAAAACGACAGACTGACCAATCTCTGCTTTTTCAATAAAGCAATTGGGTTCAATCACACAGTGAGAGCCAATTTTTGTTTTTCCGCGAATATAAACACCTGGGTAAATCACTGTGCCCGAGGCAACAACAACATCGTCTTCAATATAAGTATTTTTAGGGTCAATAATAATTACTCCATCATCCATCAACTGATCTGCTTTTCGTTGAAAAATTGAAGTGGATGCTTGGGCCAACTGTTTTTGATCGTTCACACCTTCTGACACGTGCGCTCCTCCTTTAATTGCAGTCACAATTTCTCCATTTTCTTTACATAGGGAAACAATATCTGTGAAGTAATACTCATTTTGTTCATTTTTATTTCCAATTTTAGGCAGATACTCATTAAGAACCTCTGCTGTCATTACGTAAATTCCCGTATTGACCTCTTTGATTTTTAAGGTTTCTGCACTCGCATCTTTGGCTTCAACAATACTGTAGAGCTGTCCATGATGGCGAATAATTCGGCCATAACTTCCTGGATTCTCCAACTCACACGTCACCACAGCAAGTGCGGCCTCGGTTTTTTTAAACTCCGATAAAATGTATTCAAAATCTTTTTTAGTTACCAGCGGGTGATCTCCGCCAATGACAAGTACAGGCCCCGTAAGAGTGTCTGGTTCAGCCGACGCAACAGCATCCGCTGTTCCTTCTTGTTTTTTTTGAACAAAACAAACGCCACCAAGAGGTTCAACAACTCTTTGCACCAGTTCCGCCCCAACACCTACAACAATGCGAGTTTCTTTTGCCCCACTGGCGACCATTTCACTTACAATTCGATAAATCATAGGATGCCCTGCCACAGGGTGTAATACCTTGGGAAGTGGCGAACGCATACGAGTTCCCTTGCCAGCCGCCAATATTATCGCTGAAAATTCTAAAGATTCGGGCATAATGTATGAGAAATGTCTCACTGCAAACAAAAGGTCAAGAAAGGACTCTGAGATTGACACCAGTACACATTAAACAATGGGCAATGTCTCCTAAAAACAACAGTATCGAACTCTATCACTCCCCTCAAATGAAGCTAGAAAGTGGGTTTTCACCAATTCTAATGATGGGTGGGGTTCATGGTGATGAGCCTGAAGGCGTGGCTCTTGCTGAGGGGCTCTTGCGGTGGCTCACCGAAAATACAACAAAAATACGACAAAATTGGATTCTCATCCCCTGCTTGAATATCGACGGATACTCTGCAAATCCGAGAACACGAACCAATGGCAACGGTGTTGACCTCAACCGCAACTATCCCGCCTCCAACTGGTCTCCTGAGTCCAAAGGTGAAAGATACTACCCAGGCCCATCCCCGGGGTCTGAACCTGAAACTCAAGCTATTGTTCAATTAATGAAGCTCACTCAACCCAAGTTCATGATACATTTTCACTCCTGGGAACCTATGATTGTTCTCACTGGCCCCCCAAATTTAAAAGAGGCTCATTACCTTTCTGAATCATGTGGCTACAAAATTGAAGGCAATGTGGGTTACCCAACACCTGGCAGCTTGAGCCACTATGGTTGGGTCGATCAAAAAACTCCAATTATTTGCATTGAAGAGCAAGAAAAATTAAAAGATTTAAGTGTTGTTTGGCCACATTTCAAAAAAGGATTTGAAGATATTTT
>JAGRAB010000095.1 GCA_020435085.1 Bdellovibrionales bacterium
ATGCGATTTCATACATATATATATCGGCAAGACGTCAGAAAATACTTAAAGCTTTTATGCAGGACTTACGTATGTAACGCCTATTTCTACATTTCATTAGGGGCTGAAATATTTAAAACCCCAAGAGCACTTTCAAGAATAAGCGAAGTGGCCCCGACCAAGGTCATAAGATCTGACTGAACCATGTCATTTTCATTTAAAATCTTATTTTTCGCATAAAAAGTAGAAAATTGACGACAGACATCTAAAAGATACATCGCAATAATATGAGGTTTAAAAATTTTATAACCATTTTTCAAAACATCATCATAAGAAAGTAAAATCCAAAGAAGCTGAATTGCCTCAGGTGACTTGAGTTCATTTTGAAATGTTTTTGGCCATTGCTTATACCCTGATTTTCTTAACAAACTTTTACATCTCACATTGCAATACTGAACATATGGCCCTGAGTTGCCTTCAAAATCTAAAACTTTATCCCAATCAAATTCAACATTTTTAATTCTATCGTTCATGAGGTCATTAAAAATGATTGCTCCAACACCCACCTGTTCTGCAATTTTGTCTTTACTTTTTAATTCTGGATTTTTCTCTTGAATGATTTCTTTAACAAGCTCAATGGCTTTTTGAACGACATCTTCAAATTCAATGATTTGCCCTTTTCTTGAAGACATTCTTCCCATATTTTTAAATTGATACATCCCAAAACTAATATGATGACAGTCTTTTGCCCAGGCATAGCCCATTTTAGAAAGGACTTCAAAAACTTGTTTAAAATGAAGTGTTTGATCAACTCCCACAACATAAAGGCCTATATCAGACTTTAATTCTTCCATTCTATAGATCGCACTTGCTATATCTCTCGTCGCATAAAGACTTGCCCCATCTGATTTTCTAATAAGACACGGTGGCATTTTAGGATCATCCATGGGAACAACCATGGCCCCATCACTTTCAACTAAAAGTCCTTTATCTTCTAAGAGTTTTTCTGTTGGCTTTAGACGATCATTATAAAAAGACTCTCCCCTAACGAGATCATGCTTCACTCCAAGCAGAGCCCATAAACGATCATATTCCTTCAACGATATTTCAACAAACCACTTCCATAACTGAGTAATTTCATCATCTCCGGATTCCAATTTTTTAAAGGTTTCCGCACCAAATTCATTCAACTCAGGTCTCTTTTCCGCTTCCTCATGAAATCGAACATAGAGAGCAAATAAGGACTCAAATGGTGAATTTTTAAAATCATACTCCTGATTCCATTGTTGATACGCCCAGGCTAACTTGCCAAATTGAGTTCCCCAATCACCAAGGTGATTCAAACCTACCACTTCAAACCCCTGCATTTTTGCCAAATTACAAATTGCCTGGCCAATGACAGTCGCTCTCAGATGGCCAATACTCATGGGCTTAGCAACATTCGGAGATGAATAATCAATAATCACTCTTTTTCCAGCCCCCGCTTGAGATCGCCCAATATTCTCAGGTTGATCTAAAACCGTCGTTTTTAGACAATCCATAAGATATTGTGTTTTGAGGGTAAAATTAAGAAAACCACTCATTGGGCTCACTTGAGCAACAAGGGCTGGTTGGTTGGCTTTTATCTTATCTGCAAGCTCTTGAGCAATCACAGGAGGTGCCTTTTTCCACTCTTTGGCAAAAGCAAAAACTGGAAAAGCAAGGTGTCCATGCTCAGGGTTTTTAGGGCTTTCTAGCCGCTCAAGAATAGACTCCGAGGGAAGTTCCAGTAGAGAACTTAATTGATTGGCTAATTCTGTTTTTATCAGTGTCAACATGTTTTTAAATTTAACAGGAATATTTCTTATTTCAACTGAAATGCATCTGCATTTTTCCGAAAAAGAGTTGACCAAAAAACCTTGCTTCCCTTACCTTAAGCCTCATTGATAAGAAACACTGTAAGGATCTCTCGTGAATAAAGCCGAACTTGTCGAACAACTTGCCAAAAAAACAAAAATCCCAAAGTCACAATCTGAAACTGTTCTTAATGCTGCTTTAGAAATTATTCAAAAAGCTGTTTCCAAAGGTGAGGATGTCAAACTTGTGGGTTTTGGAACTTTTGATCAAACAGTCCGAAAATCACGAAATGGACGTAATCCAAAAACTGGCTCAACCCTTATTATTCCTGAGTCAAAAGTTCCT
>JAGRAB010000096.1 GCA_020435085.1 Bdellovibrionales bacterium
AGGAACGACATTTGGTGAGCTTAGATGCATTAAAAAAACTAAAGACAACGTCACTGAAAAATTTTTGACGGCTCCACTCTTAGAGGGGCGTTGGGTCAAACTTATATCCAACTCCGTGAATGGATTTGATCACATCTACAGCAGAGCCTAATTTTCTTCGGAGTTTGCTCACATGGGTATCTACAGATCTTGGATAAATATGAATATTCTCTCCCCAAATTTCATTGAGCATTTGATCGCGTGGAATCACCTCTCCTAAGTGATGACAGAAATAGGTCAAAATTTTGAATTCCAGAGCTGTTAAATCTGCCTTTTCTTTTCCCTTATCGCCATGAACAAACACCTCTTGGCGCGTTAGAAGCACCTCAAGCTCCTTCCACTCCATATTAAGTTTGCTTTGTTTAACAACTTCCAACTTACGTAATTTAGCTTCGACACGAGCGCGTAGCTCCATCGACTCAAAAGGCTTTGTAATGTAATCCTCAGCTCCGGCGGTAAATCCCATCACTTTTTCTGGCAGCTGCTTATGAGCCGTCAACAGGAATACAGGCAATTGCGGATAATTTGCCTGAAATTCACTGCATAAATCAACACCACTTCCGTCAGGAAGTTCAACATCAAGAAGCACAAGAGAAATGTTGTTCTTACCAACCATATCACGTGCATCCTTAACTGTTTCTACCCATAAAACTTTCACGGAGCTTCCAAGTGCTGCCTTTACCTGTTCAAAGATTTCACGACTATCTTCTACCAGTAAAACATTATGCATTTTCTTAACTCCTCCAATCCTCCAAGGAATTAAATTTTCTATATTTATCTACAAATGATAACTTTTTTTCACCTTTAAATTAGGCCTTGCGAAGCTCTTTGTAAAAACCTATTTTTTTAAGGAACTTAAACAGCTTCAGGAAGCTTGTCTAGCTCAAAAATGTCGAACCTCTCATAGAAAAGCGGCACATTCAGGAGTATCTCATTTAAAGGGACGATACCCCAGATTGGAGATTGAAAAAAACTATGAGCCCTCATAAAAAGGCACAAGCATTGCTCCGTAGTGCAAAGATCAAATTCATCACATTTTCACTGTGCGGAGCAGCCTTTGTTATAGGGTCTTGTTATATTTTTTATGGCTACCATCAGCACCTCGTCGAACGGCAGACCTCTTACCTTAAGCTTTATGAAGTGATTGGCAATCAACTTCTTCTCGTAAACCAAATTGCACTGACCAGCGAAAAATATTTTGCAGATGAAGAGGGCCAGGCAAATCCCGCCATCAAAGCCCAAATGCAAAAGCGCGTTGAAGAGTCAAATACCGAAAATGAGGCCCTTAGGAAATGGCTGGTAGAAAACAAGTTTGTCAACAATCCAGATGTAGAATCTATTGTTGATTCTGACCAATTTAACCTTCGATTTGATCGCTTTATGGAAGCCGCTAAAAGTCTCTATAGCCCTGATAATAAATCTTGGACGGCCACTCAAGATGCGGTTCATTATCTTTCCACTTCGGGACGTAAAAATCTCAGTGCCATTCTAGACTTAGTAAAAACGAACTTAGAAAGTCGTCAAACCGCTTTTTTTACCACTCTTCGAAGAACTAGTATTTATCTGGCATGTGTTTTCATTTTTCTCTTTCTTATCATTTGGGCATTGGTGTTTCGACCTCTTTACGTTACGGCTCAAGATCTTCATCAAGAACTCGCAAACTCACTTCTCACTGCTGAAAGTGCGAGCCGATCGAAAACGGATTTTCTTGCTAATATTAGCCATGAAATCCGCACCCCCATGACAGCAATCCTTGGTTATGCAGAATTTTTACAAGATCCTGAAATTGATCGAGATGAAGTTCAAGAGGCTGTACAGATCATTTCACAAAATTCACATCATCTTATGAGCTTGATCAATGAAATTTTGGACGTATCAAAAATTGAATCGGGAAAATTCACCATTAGCAATGAACACTTTGATCTCCCACGATTTTTGAATGAATTCTTCTCTCTTATTAATGTCCATGCCACAGAAAAAGGAATTGAACTCAAATTTAAAAACAAGGGCCATATTCCCAAATCAGTGGTTACAGATCCTAAACGATTGAAGCAGATTTTATTCAACGTAGTTGGTAATGCCATCAAATTTACCGACTTTGGCTTTGTAACCATGACGGTGTCCTATTTTCAAAATGCCTCTTCGGGGATATTGAGTTTTCTTGTTGAAGATACTGGCTGTGGTATCCCAGAACGAAAGC
>JAGRAB010000097.1 GCA_020435085.1 Bdellovibrionales bacterium
AGCCGGAATTTCTGCATGGGTGGCTTACGACTTTTACATAAGACATCCAGAAAAACCAAAAATGGTGACAGATAAATTGGGCAATTTGTATGATGTCGTCTTTAACAAGTATTATGTCGATGAAATTTATTTTAGCAAAATTATTGATCCGCTTGTGGAGTTAAGTAAAGGGCTTTGGCTTTACATTGATGTGAACTTTATTGATAAGACAACATATTTTGTCTCTGACCTTGTTAAGGGCTCGGGTCAATTTTTAAAAACCCTACAAAATGGAAACTTACAAATGTATGCCCTTTATATTTCACTGGGTGTTGTTTTAACGATTACTTACGTCTTGATAGGATAAAAAAACATGCTTTTGTCGCTCATCATCTTTTTGCCGATTTTCTATGGTCTCATTATTTGGTTGCTGCCAGAAAAAGCGACTCGTGTAACAGCAATGACTTTGTCTGGCTTTCACTTCGTATTTAGTCTTCTTATTCTTATAAAGTTTGATTCGGCAACGCCAGCTCTTCAGCTTGTTGAGCAAGTCCCGTGGGTCCCAACATTTGGAATTTCGTATTTTGTTGGAGTGGATGGAATTTCACTTTGGCTTGTATTGCTAACAACATTTTTAACACCAGTCACAATTCTCGGTAGTTGGACCGCCATTGAAAACAAAGTGAAGGGTTTTCATGTGGCGATGTTTGCCTTAGAAGCCACAATGATTGGAACCTTTCTCGCAATGGATGCTGTTTTGTTTTACGTCTTCTTCGAAGCCTCATTGATTCCAATGTACTTTATGATTGGAATTTGGGGTGGACCTCGTAAGATTTATGCCACTGTAAAGTTTTTTATTTATACGATGTTTGGCTCTCTTTTTATGTTGATGGCTTTGATTGCGTTGATGTTTATGACTCGCGATATGCTTGGCGGCCAAATGAGTGCGAGCCTTTTAGATTTTTATAAATTAGATATTCCCTTTGTCGGAGGCGATTTCTTAAACACTCAAACGCTCTTGTTTTTTGCATTTGCTTTAGCATTTGCCATTAAAGTTCCTATGGTGCCGTTTCATACATGGTTGCCAGATGCGCATGTGGAAGCCCCGACCCCAGGATCAGTTATTCTTGCTGGTGTTATGTTAAAAATGGGAACTTATGGGTTTATGCGATTTGCAATGCCGTTATTTCCAGAGGCTGTTCAATATTGGTCTTGGCTCTTTATGTTTCTAGCAGTTTTTGGAATTATCTATGGTGCTCTTGTGGCCATGGTTCAGCCAGATATTAAAAAGCTAGTAGCCTACTCGTCTGTTTCTCATATGGGTTATGTCATTTTGGGTTTGTTTGCTATGAATAGTTATGGAATGTCTGGGGGCCTTTACCAAATGTTGAATCATGGTATTAGTACAGGAGCCCTTTTCTTGATGGTGGGAATGGTTTATGAAAAAACCCATTCACGAGAAATATCAAAGTATGGTGGTCTTGCGGTTGTAGCTCCATGGTATGCCATTTTGTTTCTTATTGTCACAATGTCGTCAATTGCAGTTCCAATGACCAATGGATTTATTGGTGAATTTCTTATTCTATTAGGCGGATTCCAGGCGTCTTATGCGTTTGGAGTTTTTGCGGTTTCTGGTGTTGTTCTGGGGGCCGCTTATATGCTTTGGATGGTTAAGCGTGTTTTCTTTGGAGCCGAAGGTGAGCTTGTCACAAAATATAAATCCCATGGGCTAGATTTAGGATTACGAGAAATGTGTGTCATGGCACCATTAATCCTTCTCATCTTTTGGATGGGAATTTTTCCGAATCATTTTCTCAAATTTACTGAGGCAAGTGTTCAGCATCTTCTCAATAATAAAAACAACTATGAGTTGACGATAAAACAAGATGTTCCAGAAAAAACATTTTTTGCAAAAGCAAAATCAGACCGATCTGTGGCGACGGAGGAAAATTAATGGACATTCAATTTGAACTCTTAGATCTTCTTTTGGTTTCCCCTGTCCTTGTATTATTTTTAGCAAGCATTATTCCATTAACGATGAAAGTTTTATCTGGAAACAGAGAGACCAATACGTTCTCTACATTTGCCTGTGGTTTGGGTGGAGTGATTGCGGCAACATTTTTAACTGCTGCAAATTATGGAATTCAAAAAACAGCCTTTCAAGAAGCTTTGCGATTTGATGGTCTTTCTTTTTGGATTCAAATGACAGTATTACTTGTCGCAGGTGCGACACTCATTTTTTCTAAAGAGAGTTCAGCAACAAATAACAATCAGTTTTCTGAATTTGTTTTTTTACTCTTGAATTCAGCCATTGGAATGATGGTTGTTGTTTGGGCAAACGACTTGATGACTTTATTTATTGGAATTGAATTGATGTCGTTATGTCTTTATATTTTAATCGCTCTTTCCTCAGAAGAGCGTCTTTCAAAAGAGGCTGCATTTAAATATTTTGTTTTAGGGAGCTTTGCTTCGGCGATTATGCTTTACGGAGTTTCTTTTATTTATGGAACAGTTAACGCAACGACAATTCCTGAAATCACAAAACTCGCCCCAGATTTAATGGAGACAAATCGATTGTTTCTTATGGGAGTCATTTTAACAATGCTTGGGCTCTTTTTTAAGGTTTCAATTTTTCCATTCCACGCCTGGACACCGGATGTCTATCAAGGAGCGGCAACACCGCTCACAGCATTTATGAGCACAGGAGTCAAAGCGGTATCACTGGCCTTTATTTTAAGGTTTTTTACGATGGATATTTTATTGTCGGAGCATTCAACACCATTGATGAATGCCGTTGAGTGGCTTGCGGCATTGACGATTTTAGTAGGAAATATTGCAGCGATTATGCAAACAAACTTCAAGCGAATGCTTGCCTATTCGAGTGTGGCACATTCTGGCTATGTTCTTATTGGCCTTCTTGCAGCAGGTGTTGGTGGAGAAGCTTTACTCGGAGCCTCTGGGGTTGTTTTCTATGTTATTAGCTATGCGATAATGACTCTTGGCGCGTTTGGCGTGATTGGGCTGTTTGAAACCAATGAAGACTCAATGATTGATATTGATGACCTTAAAGGCCTTGCCCAAAGAAGCCCATGGGTGGCGGCATGTATTTCTCTTTTCATGTTAAGTCTTGCAGGAATTCCACCGACAGTTGGATTTTTTGGTAAGTTTTTTATTTTTTCAGCAGCAATTAAGCAGGGCTTTGTATGGCTGGCCATTTGGGGAGTCATTGGGTCCGTCATTAGTGTATATTTTTACTTACGACCAATTGTACTTATGTATATGTACGATGAAGAGGGTGCGACAGTGATCTCATCAAAAGTTCTCACTCAAATGGCCATAACCATCGCAGCACTTCTTATCTTGGCATTAGGTATTTTCTCAGAACCACTCTACAAAGCGGTACTAGCAAATATGGGTAGTTTGTTTTTGTAAAGGAACGAAGGGGCCAAAGAGTGAGTTTCCTCAAAACAATCGCTAGCTTTATTTTTTTAATAAATATATTGCCAGCTTATGCTGAAGAAGAATGTTTAAAGTGGTTTTTAGAGTCAGGACTTATTCCTAAAGCAAATGACTGTGAGATGAAGTGTGCTGTGACTCCCGTGGCCATGGATTCATTCTCGTGTTCAACTCAGTGTGAAGAACTTTGCTCAAAATCAACGGTGGAGCAAATATTAGCATATTTTCCTCGCCTTTCAGAAGGCGACCGCCTTGTGATATCTAAAATGCCAAAGGAAGCATTTAAAGTTTTTCTAGCAAAGGAAAAAGCAGAAGATTTAACAAAGAAAATATTTAATAAATCGGGTAAAGACGATGAAAGCGATGCTTTTAGACACTTTGTATGGAGTGCGTTAGTAACGAAAGAGCTTGGAGAAGATAAGGCAAAAACATTTCTTAAGGCACACGAGGAGGACTCCACACAGGAAAAAAATCAGAAAGAGATGGATACTCAAAACAACAAACAGGGCCTTATGTTCGTTATGGAAAAAGTAAAAAATCGCCAGGAAGTAGAGATTGATCAAATTGAAAAAGAGGCGTTATTAAGACTTCGTAACAAAAAATTAAAAGTATTAATGCCAAAATTAAAAAAAATACCAGGAGGATATTATTCTAAATAAAGTTATTGTTTTTCTAACCAGCGTACTTCTGTTTTCTACAGTACTAACTTTATTTGAAAACTATTTTTGGCTTTCCTCTGTTGTTGCTAATTTTCGCGAGTGGTTTATTTATTCTAGTGTGGTTCTCTTGTTATTATCAATTAGAGTGGAAAACTATCGAAAGACAATAGTAGTTTTTACTTTAGCAATGGGTGTTTTTCATATTTTTAAGGTGCTGCCATATTGGTTAAAATCAGCTGGGCAGAAGGTTGAAAATCACGAAAGCTACGAAAAATTTAATATATTCTATGCAAATATAAACTCTCAAAATGTAGAAAAAGAAAAGCTTATAAAATACTTAGAGAAGGCTCGGCCGAGTATTGCCCTACTGCTGGAAGTGAATAGTTCTTGGGCAAAAGAATTAAAAAAAATTAAAGAGGTTTTCCCATATACAAAAGCGATTGTGCAAGAGGGCAACTTTGGCATTGCTATATTAAGTCAATCATTAATTAAAATCAAAGATGTGTTTGTCGACAGAGAAAATCAAATTCCAGCTTTGTTTGTTCAGGTAACACAGAACGGTGTGGATCTTAATGTTTTACTTCTTCACGCCCATCCTCCTCTTGGGAAGTATGCAACAATAGTTAGAGATCAATACTTAGAAATGCTTGCACAAAAGATAAGTGAAATATCGGACTCGCTACTTGTGTGTGGAGATTTTAATTCGGGGCCCTGGACATCGATCTTCGAAAGTTTTTTATCGAAGTCTCAATTACAAATGGGAGGTGTTGTACGCAGCTGGCCAGAGGTGTCGGTTTTTCCAAAGTTGCCAATAGATCACTGTCTTGCAAAAGGAGTTGAGATCTTACAGTATGAAAAGGGCCCACGAATTGGTTCAGATCATAGGCCACTGCTTGTTCAGTTAACCACGTCAATGCGTGGTGTTGCCGGAGAAATAAACCCCTAGCAAATATGGGTAGTTTGTTTTTGTAAAACACGAAAGAGCGAAGTTTTAATTTAAATATTATGCTGTCTTAAGGTGGCCATGGCAGAGCGAAACCCTGTACGAACGATGCCGCTGAGGATTTTTGGGCTCAAAGAAAAGTGATCATAAAAGAACATCTCATAATCATGTGGGCTTGGGTGAATATAAATATAATCAACGTTTGGCTTAAAGTTTGTTTTTGAGGTGAGAATTTCAAGAAGTTTTTCGCGTTGCTCTTCGGGAAGATCAATTTGTTTTAAATATCCATTTACGGTACTCATCATGGAACGCACATCTTTTTGATGTTGAATATGACGTTCAATTTTTTGCTGAACAACTTGATAAAGTGCTTGGTTAAAAATAATGGGGATTCCGTATTCATGCAGAGAGCCCATTTCACTATTGTAATGATAAGGTTGAATAGAGTAAGAGCTGATGACAAGATCAGCCTCGTGGTCAGCAGCCACATGGGTTGAAAGTGTGTCACGAATTTCTCCATCAAAAAAATGGATTCGTTTTCCGCGGCTATTATTGATTCCATAGGGTGCGAAAAAAGGGGGCAAGGCAGCGGAAGCTGCCACAGCTTGTGAGACCTTTGCAAAAGACGCATATTTAATGTCTTTGGTCTTTGTGGTTTCATCAAAGGGGCCAAAAATTACTTTTCGAGAATGGTTTAATTGGGTGGCCACAATATATAGGTCGGCACCAAGAGCTTTAAACTCATTAGTCGGAAAAACGTTTTCTCGAAGATAACGCTCAAGATTTTGAGTAGAAAATATGCCATTGACCTTAAATCCTCTTTTAAAAAGAGCCTCTAACCCACCTGAAACCACGGGCTTCTTTTTATAAAGGCGAGGCAAAAAAGACAGAGCCTTTGTGGGGTTCATATTAATAGAGAAAATATCTCGATACGTTAAAGGCTTTAATTTTTCACCATGCATGTCTTTATTTGGCGGGACTAATGAGTCAATACCATTGCCGCGAGTGAAGG